>CADBRP010000031.1 GCA_902797095.1 uncultured Eubacteriales bacterium
ACCGGCATGCTGACCGCGGCCAACGCGGGACATGAATATCCGGTCTACAGGAGAGCGGACGGACACTTCCGGCTTTTCCGCGACAAGCATGGTTTCGTCATCGGCGGAATGCAGGGATTGAAGTATAAAGAATATGAAATCCAGATGAAACCGGGTGACAAGCTCTTTGTATATACCGACGGGCTTCCGGAAGCGACGGACAAGAATATGGAAATGTTTGGAAACGACCGGATGGTTGAGGCTCTCGTCTCAGTGGAGGACAGAAAGCCTGAGGAGATCCTCAGGGCTGTCAACGAAACGGTCGGCGAATTTACAGGAGAGGCTGAACAGTTTGATGATCTGACGATGCTCTGCATCGAATACCGCGGATCAAATGACGCTTAGAGGGACAATGAAGGGAGACGCTGCCATGACTGACAGAGATTGCTTGGATTACAGAAGAGTCAGAGAAGACGCGGGTAAGTTCAGAAACAGGATCATGGGTTCCATGATCGGAGGCGCCGCGGGAGACGCTTTGGGATACGCTGTGGAGTTTCTCATGGAGGATGAGATCTTCGGACAGTACGGAAAAGAGGGCATCCGTGAATTCGATATCGACGGGGAAACAGGAAAGGCTCTGATATCCGATGATACGCAGATGAGCCTGTTTACCGCGAACGGCATCCTGTACGCGGAAAGCTTAAGCGGACAGGACGGCGCAGGGACGCCGGCGTCCGCCTGTATGGCTGATTTCTACAGCGAATGGTACCAGACACAGCAGATGTCCTATGATCAGTACGCCGCATCCGGTTCCTCTCATAAATCCCGGCTGATGGAAGTGCCGGAGCTCTTTGCGAGACGCGCGCCCGGTTTTACATGCCTGAACGCCATCAGCGCGGGAATGGGTTCGATTGAAAAGCCCTTAAACTACAGCAAAGGCTGCGGAGGAATCATGCGGGTAGGGCCTCTGGGCATGCGGTATCACGCGGAGGACCTCACGGAGCTGGATCTGGAGGGAGCGAGGATCGCCGCGCTGACCCACGGGCATTCGCTGGGTTATATGCCCGCGGCCATGCTGGTGCACATCGTCAGCCGCCTTGTGCATAATGACAATGCCGCGCTGAGGGATGTGATCGAAGAGGCGAGGGGCGTCATCTCTGAAATCTTCCCGAAGGACCGGTACCTGGAGGACCTTACGGAACTGATCGATCTGTCCGTCGCCCTTTCTGATAACCGGCAGGACGATCTCACCAACATCCACAGGCTCGGCGAGGGCTGGATGGCCGAGGAAACGCTGGCGATAGCGCTGTACTGCAGTCTGCGTTATCAGGATGATTTTTCGGCGGCTCTGACCGCTTCCGTAAACCACAACGGAGACAGTGACTCCACTGGAGAAGTGACCGGAAATATCATGGGAGCGCTGCATGGATTCGAGGCGATAGAGGATAAATGGAAGAAGGACCTCGAGCTGTCGGAAGTGATCATGGAGATGGCTGAGGATCTCTCAAAATAGAACAGAACGGTGAGGAAAAAAATGGAAATCACAAAAGATACACGTTTGATGGATATACTTAAGGAGTACCCCTGGATGGAGAAAGAACTGCCCGAAAAGGTTCCCGCGGCAAAGGCGCTGCTCAGTCCTGTGGGAAAGCTCTTTCTGAAGAAAGCGACCATAGGGGATGTAAGTGAAAAGACTGGAAAGCCGTCAGATGAGCTTATCCGGAATCTGAAACTTGTTATCGAGGAGCATTCCAATGGAACTGAATAAAACAAAGAAGGATATCATCATAATGCTGATATTGCTTCTGATTGCCGCGGTTTCATTTTTCTGGATCGCGGGGATCGCGTCCTCGGAGACCAGCTTTCCGGGGACATATCAGTCTTTGAACGAGAAATCCGAGACGGTAACGGAGCTGATGGGAGTGACCGCGGCGTCTTCGACCGCGATCTCGATCCTGCCCGGTGACGCCGGAACGCCGATCGCGGAGCAGATGGCCGACCTCAGCAGCTACTTCATGTTCATCCTGGCCGCGATATATCTTGAAAAATGGATGGTCACCATTACCGGGATGCTTGCGTTCAGGATACTGATCCCCTTAAGCTGCCTGCTTCTGATCGCCGCGAGGCTGTTCGGGAACGGCACGTGGAAGTCAGTGGGGATAAAGCTGATACTTTTTGCCCTGATGATGTTCGCGATCATTCCGGTAAGCGGAATCGTGACCGAAAAAATCGACGCGAGCTATCAGAGCTCCATCCAGCAGACCATCGAGGAAAGCAAAAAGGACGCGGAGGAGATCAGGAAGAAAGCCGCGCAGGAAAAGGACGAATCAAAGCTCGATCAGCTGCTTTCAAAAATCAGGGGAGGCGTGTCCGGACAGCTGGACAGATTCCAGGATACGCTGAACCGCCTTACAGAGTCCATCGCTGTTCTGATCGTGACGTCATGCGCGATCCCCATTGCGGTGCTTGTATTTTTCCTGTGGCTCGTCAAGCTGCTGACCGGGGTGAGCATACAGATACCTAATGTGAAGAGTCCGAAAGCGCTGAAAAGGAAGAATCCGATTCAATGAAACTTTTTGATGAATATCCGTCCCTTACCAACGGGACAGTAACGATCCACAAGATGACGGAAGACGACGCGGAGGCTCTGCGGCGTCTCGCTTCGAATAAGAACGTCTACAGATTTCTGCCGACATTCCTCTATGAACAGAAGTACGAAGACAAGAGGGAAGTGATCGCCCGCATGGACGCCGAGTGCTTCGAAACGCGTGAAGGAATACTGCTCGGCGTGTATCTGAACTCCGCACCTGACCAGATGGCCGGGATCGCGGAGATCTATAATTATGAGGAAAAGAAATCCAAGGCCTCCATCGGATGCCGGCTGGATGAGCCCTTCTGGAATAAGGGGATCGCGACGCAGGTCGTAGCGCTTCTCAAGGAGTATCTGGCTGACCGTATAGGCCTGAAGACGATCACCGCGCACATCATGAAGGAGAACATCGGCTCCGCGAAAACCGTTCAGAAGAACGGGTTCATCTGCAAGTATCCTGATGTCTACGG
>CADBRP010000032.1 GCA_902797095.1 uncultured Eubacteriales bacterium
GAAGCGGATGTAAGCCCCGTCCCGAGATTTTCCACCGTAAAATACACCGCCATTCCTATCGCGCCCGCGATAAAAATTTTCAGCCGGTCCTCCCTGCGGATATGTACGCCGCCGTTTTTTAAGAAAGCGATCGGCAGCAGTACCGCGCATCCGATGGAAAGCCGCGCCAGCGTAAATACCGCCGGCGGGACGTAATCCATCATATATTCAATTGCAATAAAATCCAGGCCCCAGATGAAATTGACGGCGATGATAGCCAGCAAGGGCCTGAAATCACTGTTCTTCATCAGTTATCCAGTCCTTTATCTGGCAACTCCGGAGTCAATCGCCGCTTTCGCGACCGCCTTTGCCACCGCAGGTCCCACCTTGGGATCGAATGCCTTCGGGATGATGTAATCCGCGCTCAGCTCCTCATCGGAGATCAGATCAGCCAGCGCCTTCGCCGCCGCCATCTTCATCTCCTCATTGATATCGCTGGCGTGAACATCGAATGTTCCCCTGAAGATCCCGGGGAATGCCAGTACGTTGTTGATCTGGTTCGGGAAATCGGATCTTCCTGTCGCGACGACCGCCGCGCCCGCCGCCTTCGCGTCCTCCGGGAAAATCTCCGGAGTCGGGTTGGCGCAGGCGAAGATGATCGCGTCGGAATTCATGCTGGAGACCATTTCTTTTGTAAGAAGCCCCGGAGCGGAAACGCCGATAAACACATCCGCGCCCCGGATCACCTCCGCGAGGGATCCCTTTTCGTTATCAGGATTGGTGACCTCCGCCATTTCTTTTTTGATCCAGTTCAGGCCTTCCCTGTCTTTGTATATCGCGCCTCTGCGGTCCGTCATGACGATATTCCTGTATCCGGCGGACAGCAGCAGCTTTGTGATCGAAACCGCCGCGGCGCCCGCGCCGGATGTGACGACCTTGATATCCTCCTTCTTCTTCCCCACCAGCTTCAGGGCGTTGGTCAGCCCCGCCAGCGTGATGACAGCCGTTCCATGCTGGTCATCATGAAAGATGGGAATATCGCAGATTTCCTTGAGCCTGCGCTCGATCTCGAAGCAGCGGGGCGCGGAGATATCCTCCAGGTTGATCCCGCCGAAGGATCCCGATATCTGATAGACCGTGTCAACTATGGTGTCCACATCCTGCGACTTCAGGCAGATCGGGAACGCGTCCACATCGCCGAAGGATTTGAACAGAACGCATTTTCCCTCCATGACGGGCATGCCCGCTTCCGGGCCGATGTTTCCAAGGCCCAGAACCGCTGAGCCGTCGGTAACAACGGCGCACATGTTCCATCTCCTGGTCAGTTCAAAACTGCGGCTGGCGTCCTTCTGGATCTCCAGGCACGGCTGAGCAACGCCCGGCGTATACGCCAGCGACAGGTCCTCCTCATTTTGTACCGGAACGGTCGAAACGATCTCGATCTTCCCTTTCCATCCTTCATGCAGCTTCTGGGACTTCTTCGCGTAATCCATCAATTCTCTCCTTTGTATCTCAATGCTTCTTTTCTGACATATTTAAGGGCGGGCTTCGTTTCCTCCCGCTATGCAGTTTCCCTGGGCAGCGTCGAGCCTCCGTACGGCATCACGATCACAGAGGCGTCTTCTCCATGCTCTTTCATCGCGTCCGCAAAGGCAGTCTCGAGATCTTCATACGGTTCAAGGAAAACGGACCGCACGAAACCCGCGTCCATTTCCGAAACCAGCTTGATCCCCGCCTTCTGCAGGACCATGGCAATGGCAGCCGCCTTGTGGCCGCCCAGTTTGAAATTCTGTCTGACATCCCGGATCAGATCATCCGGTTTCTCCGCCCGCAGCATCCATTCCTCAAAAGTCTTCTGCCCGAGGCCTTCCCTGCAGGACCCCACCAGAATGATGGTTCCGCCCGGCTTCACAGCGTGCTTGGCGTTATCCAGCGCCTTCTGGGTCTGATACAGATTCAGGTCCTTCGGCGCTCCGCCCTGAGAGCTGATGACGATATCCGCTCTCCGGGAAATCTCCACCTGATACAGCTGATCCAGAAATCTGCACCCCTCGCGGTGAGCCTCGATCATATCTCCCGCGAATGACTGCAGGACCCGTTTGTGCTCATCCAGCACCACATTGACGATGAAATCAACGCCGACCATAGCCGCCGCCTCCTCCAGATCATCGCGGATGGGGTTGTCGGTGATATTTCCGGTGCAGGCCTTCTCCTCTACCATTCTGGAATGATTCTCCTGAATGGCCTGCGGAGTGGACAGGCCGGGCATGATCGCCTTGGCGCCGCCGGAGTAGCCCGCGAAATAGTGGTATTCGATATTACCCAGGCAGATCCTGCGGTCCGCTTCCGCGGCCAGGCGCATGATATCCACCGGGGTGCCTGCCTTTGTGGTTCCATAGTGAACGCAGTCGTCATAAGTGCTGTCGACGCACCTGATCTCCCTGAACGCCCGCGTCCCCGCAAGGTGCTCCCGCTCTTCGTCGGTCTGCGCCCTGTGGCTTCCCCGGGCAAA
>CADBRP010000033.1 GCA_902797095.1 uncultured Eubacteriales bacterium
ACGAACATCCAGTAAACGAAAAAAATCTGGACGGATACGCCGACCGCATTCAGCGGCAGCTCCCCCAGATGTCCTATCATCAGATTGTCGACGAGGTTCAGGCTTGACCCGATCAGACTCTGCAGCGCTATGGGCGCGGCCACTGCCGCGACCGTTTTCAGAAACGCTTTTTTCTGAAACTGGTCAAGTCTTTCTCCTTCGTTTGATGTGTTTCTTATCCTCATCCCCTAGATCTTCCTTCAGTATCCGCCTGCCTTTGAGGCTGATATTGTAATTTCCTGTGTCAGTAAGAATAACGCCGATGATCATCGCCGCGACTCCCAGAAGCCCCACGCATTCCACGTACAGCCCTCTGCTGTACAGCACCGCCATGATTCCCATGATCCCGCTGAGGCTGTACATCAGCAGAACAGCTCTGCGCTGTCCGAATCCAGCCTTCATGATCCTGTGATGCAGATGCTCCTTGTCCGCGGTGCTGATGGACTGGTGTCTGCTGGTTCTTCTGATGATCGCCATGATGGTGTCGAAGATCGGCAGTCCCAGAACCAGCGCAGGCAGAACCACGACCATGATCGTCGCTCCCTTGACGGTTCCCTGTACGGAGAACGCGGCAATGGCAAAGCCCAGCAGCTGCGAGCCGCCGTCTCCCATAAAGATCCTCGCGGGATGAAAATTGAACGGCAGAAATCCCAGAGCGGATCCCGCCACCGCCATCATAAGCATGGTCGGAAGCTCATAGCCGTGAATATACGCTACATAGGCAATGCAAAGCGCGGAGATCGCCGAGATGCCGGCGGCCAGACCGTCCAGACCGTCGATCAGGTTCACCGCGTTGGTGATCGCAACGATCCAGAGCACGGTGACGACATAGTCGATCACCCCGCCGAAAAGGAGGGGATGCGGGCTCTGATAGATCATTTCGATAAAGGTGATCTTCAGGAACGTGATCCTTATTCCCATCGCAAAAACCAGACTTGCGATCGCAACCTGCCCGAGAAATTTGATGATCGGCTTCATTTCCGTGATATCATCGATCAGCCCCAGAATATATATCAGGGTGCATCCCAGCATGATCACGGGAATGCCTCTGCCATGAAACGCAAAGACATAGATGGACACCATCATCCCAATATAGATAGCCACTCCGCCAAACCGCGGCATCGGCTTATTGTGAACCCTCCGCTTGTCCTTCGGCACATCCATCGCGCCGATCTTCGGCGCGAAATACACGGCAAAAGGCGTAGCCGCGGCAGAAACGAGCGCGGCAAGGATCAGAGGGCCCCATACCTGTATACTGGTCGCTGTCAATCCCGTTCTCCTAACATTACGATTTTCAGACCGGCCTCTTTGAGTATCTCAACGGAAAGCTGGTCCGGATATCCCTCCCGGACGACGATCCGCTCAATTCCCGCGTTGATGATCATCTTCGCGCAGATCACGCATGGCTGATGCGTGATGTAAATAGTCCCGCCTTCGACGCTCTGGCCGAGAGTCGCCGCCTGAATGATGGCGTTCTGCTCCGCGTGCAGCGCCCTGCACAGCTCATGCTTTTCGCCGGACGGCACCCCGAGCTGCTCGCGCAGGCATCCGCCGACCCGTTCGCCGCAGTGCACAAGCCCTTTCGGCGCTCCGTTGTATCCGGTCGCAATGATGTGCTTGTCCTGCACGATGACCGCCCCGACCTGCCGGCGAAGGCAGGTGGAACGCCTTGCGGTAAGCACCGCGAATTCCATGAAGTATTCATCCCAGTTTGGGCGTTTATCCATAATAAACCTCCATCAGATACAGACCGTAAGGCGGCGCTGTAAGGCCTGCCTTTGAGCGGTCAGCAGCCTCGATGATCTCCCGCATTTCTTCCGGAGCCCGCTTTCCGGCGCCGATCTCCGCCAGCGTGCCCGTGATGATACGGACCATATTGTACAGGAATCCGTCTCCGCTGACTTCGACGCGTATTTCGTCCGGCAGCATCGGCGGCAGGCATATCCCGGCGATTTCCCGGCTTCCCTGCTTTTGCGGGGCCTCCGCGGGACCAGTGATTTCCCGGCTCCCCTGCTTTTGCGGGGTTTCCGCGTGGCCTACGATCTCCCGGCTTCCGCCGCGGGGCTCGTCCCGGCCTGAACGGATCACCGCTTCGTAGATCGTACGCACCGTCGTCTGCCTCGGATTGCCTCCGGAACTTTCAAAGCTCTTAAAATCGTGCGTTCCCGTAAGATACTCCGCGGCGCGGCGCATCGCTCCGACGTCCAGCGCCTGGCGAGCGTGCCATATATAATTCCGCGAAAACACATCCACATTTTCAGAAGCGCGGATGCGGTAGATGTATTTCTTTCCTTTTGAATCAAAGCGGGCGTGAAAACCCTCGGGCATGTCCTTTGCCTCCAGGATCCTGACCGGCGACAGCGCCTCGCGGCCTTCCTCCCTGCCGCAGAGCGCGTTGTTCAGAACCCGTACCAGACGGTCCTCCGGTATGCCGAGGTCACCTCTCATGGTAGCCCTCTGCCCCAGCGCGTGCACGCCGGCATCGGTCCTGCTGGTCCCTTCGATCCGGATCTCCCGGCCGAACAGAGAACTGAAGGTATTCTCCAGATGCCCCTGCACCGTCAGCACCCCCGGCTGTCTCTGCCAGCCGTGGAATACCGAACCGTCATATGCGATTGTCAGCAGTATATTTCTGTCCATTTGGTCATCGCCTGCTCCGATGCACTCATTATATCAAAAAAGGCCATACAATAAAAATATAAAATATAGCCGCCCCTGCCAGATACGGTCCCATCGGTCTGCGGTCCCCCAGCTTCACGGTTTTCCGCGCAAGACCGGCTGCCGCCGCAGCTCCCGCTGCCAGGCTTCCCGCCGCTACCATAAAAATCGTCCCGCGGATGCCCAGGACGAGCCCCGCCGCGGCGCAGAGCTTCACATCCCCGAATCCCATGACTTCTTTTCCGAAAGCCGCTCCTCCGAGCATCGCCGCAACAAGCATGACGCCTCCGCCGATCAGCATTCCCCCAAGCGGCTGCTTCAGACCCTCCTGCAAAGGCAGGAATCCCATCGCCGCCACTGCCAGCATGATCACAAACTGATCCGGAATGATCATGTATTTCAGATCTGCCAGTCCGATGATCAGAAGCGCCCAGCAGGCGAGCAGCGCCGCCAGCGTGAACTGGCACTGCGCGATCAGCTGCGCGGTTTCGGGATGCATGCCCTCAAATCCCGACGGTATATGGTGAATCTCCGTGAATATCAGCCTCAGGCAAAGGCAGGCCATTCCGCCGGCGTAGATCCAGCGCCAGGGCCAGCCTTTGACCCGCTGTACGGATCTGTCTGTTAGCTCCGGCGGAGGGGTCTCCCCATAATCGCAGAGCCAGGACGCCGGCATCCGGTTGAATATGTATACTGCCGCAAGCCCGGCAAACATTCCTGCCGCGATCGCGGCTATTATCTTCACATAAATGATCGTCATCTCTCTGATCGCGTCTCCCTTTTGACTATGCTCATTATACTTTGTCTGCGCCGCGCCGGTCAATGCTATTTTATAACATTATTTCCTTTTTTTGGCTTTTGTCGAGGTGTTTGTTGATTTGTTCTCTTGATGGTCTCGTTTGCTTTCGTTTGTTCGCGGACATTTCTTGGAATAATCATATTCAAGGCTTGAATTTTCCAAGGTGCAGTTGCTTCGCACTCTGCTCGTGTGTAGTTTATTGTGCGCTTTCTTCGATTTCTTCGCATTTGTCATACTAATTCGCTTTGACACTGTGCCGTTTCTGATCAGATGAATTTGTTTGTCACACTATTTCCTGGTGGAAGTGTGACAGGTTTCCTGTGTCTGGTCTGTCTGTCACACTGTTTTCTTTAGGACGCTCTGCCATTTCCTCTGGATACGGGCAATTTGTCACACTGCGGGCTTCAAATACTCTGACTTTTCTTCTGGATGCGGGCAGTTTGTCACACTGCGTGTCTCAAATACTCTGCCTTTCCTTCTGGATGTGGGCAGTTTGTCACACTGCCCGCCTCAAATACTGCTGTCAGACGCAGCGCGGAC
>CADBRP010000034.1 GCA_902797095.1 uncultured Eubacteriales bacterium
CCGATGCTTAAGATAATGATCACCGCCGCGTCGTCAAACAGCGGGAAGACCGCGGTGACCTGCGGGCTGCTTTCTCTGCTGAAAAGAAAGGGCTTTGACCCGTGCGCGTTCAAATGCGGCCCGGATTACATCGATCCCATGTTCCACCGTTCTGTGCTGGGGATCCAGAGCAGCAATCTGGATGTTTTCCTGGCGGGCGAGGACGGGGTGAAGACCGTTTTTGAGGAAAAAAGCGCGGGGCATGGAGCCGCGGTCTGCGAGGGCGTCATGGGCTTCTATGACGGGCGGACCGGGACATCCGCGGAGGCGAGCGCCTGGCATGTGGCGGGGCTTCTTGATATTCCCGCCGTTCTTGTGATACGCCCGAAGGGGGCGGCGCTGACGCTGGCTGCTGTGATCCGGGGGATGGCGCAGTTCCGTGATCCGAGCAGGATCTGCGGAGTCATCTTAAATGACTGCAGCGAAATGTTTTACAGAATGTACGCGCCGGGGATCGAGGAGGAATCCGGGGTCCCGGTGCTGGGATACCTGCCCCATATGGAGGAGGCTGCTTTTGAGAGCCGCCACCTCGGGCTGATGACGGCGGACGAGATCCGCGATCTTTCCGCCCGTGTAGAGCGGATCGGCGAACGCATGGAACAGACCGTCGATTTCGACCGGCTGCTTCAGGTATGCGCGTCTTTTTACGCAAAGGCAGGACAGGGCGCGGAAAGCCCCGCCGGCGGGAAGGCTCCTGAAGAAAACGGTACAGAAAAGGACCAAAAACATAAAGAAGAAGGCCTCGGAAAAGGCTGCGGCAGACCGGTGAAGATCGCGGCGGCCAGAGACGAAGCTTTTAATTTTATTTACGACGGGACGATCGACGCCCTGCGGAAAGCGGGCGCGCAGATCGAGTTCTTCAGCCCGGTCAGGGACAGGGCGTTGCCGGAGGGCTGCTGCGGGCTGTATCTTCCCGGCGGCTACCCGGAGCTTCACATGAAAGAACTGTCGGAAAACGAGGAAATGAGAAGCGCGGTCAGGAAGGCTGTGGAAGGCGGGCTTCCGACCATCGCGGAATGCGGAGGATTCCTCTATCTTTCCAGTGAGCTTGAGGACGCGGAGGGAAAAAGCTGGCCGGCGGCGGGAGTGCTGCCCGGAGCGGCGGCAAACGCCCGGAAGCTGGTGCGGTTCGGATACGGATATATCGAAGCCCCGGAGGACAGCATGCTTTTCCGGAAGGGGGAGAAGATCCCGGTGCATGAATTCCATTACTGGGACAGCACTCATACCGGAGAGGATCTGGTCCTGCGGAAGGCGTCTACAGGAAAAACCTGGAAGTTCGGGTTTGCGACGGACTCTCTCTATGCCGGATTTCCGCATCTTTATCCGGCAGGACAGGGTGGGCTTCTCGCCGAAAGATTCGTACAGGCGGCGGCTGAATACGCCCGCGGAAAATCCGGAGAGGATGACGCGGGTGAAAAGGAGTAGCTGATGCTGTTTTTGCTTTGCTTTGAATGCTCTTTGCTGGCAGCGTTCATACTGGATATGCTTTTTGCGGATCCCCCGGCGATCCCGCATCCTGTGGTGATCATAGGAAAAGGGATCTCGTTTCTGGAAAAGAACCTGCGGGCGGTTTTTCCTGATACGCCGAAGGGAAAGCGCGCCGCGGGAGGAATTATGACGGCGCTGATCCCGGTCACGACGTTTATTATCAGCGGCGGGCTCTGCCTGCTCGCGTGGATCGCATCGCCGGTGATCTTCATGGTCCTGCATACCTTCTGGTGCTGGCAGGCGATCGCGGTCAGGGGACTGGCGAAGGAGGCGCGCAATGTGCGGCAGTATCTGACGCCGGAGGTAAGGATCGAAGAAGCGCGCCGGGCGGTCGGCAGGATCGTGGGAAGAGACACGGGCGCCCTGGATGCCGCGGGCGTAACGAAGGCCTGCGTGGAAACTGTCGCGGAAAACTTTTCGGACGGAGTGATGGCGCCGTTCTTCTATATGATGATCGGCGGCGCGCCCCTCGCGCTGACATATAAATCGATCAACACCATGGACAGCATGGTGGGATACAAAAACGAAACTTACATTGATTTCGGCCGTTATCCGGCGCGTCTTGACGATGCGGCGGGATACATCCCCTCAAGGCTCGGGGCTCTTTTGTGGATCGCGGCCGCGGCGCTGACGGGAATGAATGCCCGAGGCGCCTTCAGGATCTGGCGCAGGGACTGCAGAAACCACGCCAGCCCCAACTCCGCGCAGACGGAGTCCGCGTGCGCGGGCGCCCTCGGTGTTCAGCTCGCGGGTCCTGCGTATTACTTTGGAGAATATTACGATAAGCCCACCATCGGGGACGCGCTGCGCCCCATTGAGGCGGAGGATATCACCCGTACGGTCAGGATGCTGTATGCCGCGTCGGTACTGGCGCTGATTCTCGCGGCAGCGGTCAGCGCGGCGCTGATCACAGGGGCTGCCTGAACAGGAGGAAACCGGATTGGACACGATAAAGCTGACACATGGAGGCGACTGGGCCGGATTTGAAATTGAATACGGAAAAAAGCCGCTGGATTTTTCCATGAATGTGAATCCTCTGGGAATCCCGGAGGCGGTGCGTCAGGCGATAGCGGAAGCGGCCGCGGAGGCGGACCGTTATCCGGATCCCCTCTGCAGGAAGCTGAGGGAGGCCATCGCGCTGCGGGAGGAGGTCCCCGCGGAATGGATCTTCTGCGGCAACGGCGCCGCGGACATCATCTTCCGTCTGGCACAGGCGCTGAAGCCTGAGGAAATGATGCCGATGCGCAAACTGCTGGTCACAGCGCCGACATTCTCGGAATATGAGACCGCTTTTTCAGAAGCTGGCTGGAACGTCAGCCGCCATCTGCTGAAAGAAAAGGATGGATTCCGCATTACAGACAGGATCCTGGAGAAGATCGACCGGGAGACGGACGCGGTGTTCCTCTGCGAACCCAATAATCCCACAGGCGTCACAACGGACAGAAATCTCCTGCAGGAGATCCTCAGAAGATGCGCGGAGGTCGGAGCATACCTCGTGATCGATGAATGCTTCGGCGGGTTTCTGGATGAGCCTCATCGGCACACGATGAAGGCGGATCTTGAGACCGGCGGGCAGCTCGTGATACTGAAGGCGTTCACGAAGATTTACGGGATGGCGGGAGTGCGGCTTGGCTACTGCCTTTGCACGGATCAGAGGCTGCATGAACGGCTCCGGAACGCCGGGGCTCCGTGGAATGTTTCCTCTCTTGCCCAGGCGGCAGGGATCGCGGCGCTTGAAAACCGGCAGCACGCGGACGAGGGAGCGGGGATCGTTTCTCTCGAGCGTCCGCGCCTCAGAAAAGAACTGGAAGAAATTGGCATATCCCCGGCCTACGGAGAGGCGAATTACCTGCTTTTTCACAGCAGGCCGGGACTGGACGCCCTGCTCAGGGAGAAGGGGATCCTGATCCGAAACTGCGGCAGCTACGCCGGCCTGGAAGAGGGATGGTACCGGATTGCGGTCAAAAAGCCGGAGGAAAACCGGATCCTGATCCGGGCGCTGCGGGAGGCGCTTGAGGCCCCGCGGGACGAGGAAACGCCGGACAGAGGAACTCCGGACAGAGGAACTCCGGACAGAGAACCTTCAGCGGAACGGGAAACAGAAAGAGACGGGGAATCAGACAGATGAAGACAAGATGCATCATGATACAGGGGACCATGTCCGATGCGGGCAAAAGCGTGGTCTGCGCGGCGCTGTGCCGGATCTTCCGTCAGGACGGATATACGGTGGCGCCGTTCAAAAGCCAGAACATGGCTCTGAACAGCTATATCACCCGTGACGGCTTTGAAATGGGCCGCGCGCAGGTAATGCAGGCGGAGGCCGCGGGGATCGAGCCGGATGTAAGGATGAATCCGGTCCTCCTTAAGCCCTCCAGCGATACGGGGAGCCAGATCATCGTCCTGGGTGAGATCCGGGATGAGATGTCCGCCATGGAATACCATCATTACAAGAAAAAGCTGCTTCCGGAGGTCAGGAAGGCATTTGACGAGCTGGCCGAGACCCATGACATCATAGTGATCGAGGGCGCCGGAAGCCCCGCGGAGATCAATCTGGCAGAAAATGACATTGTCAACATGGGGCTGGCGCGATACCTGAACGCCCCGGTGCTGCTGGTCGGCGACATCGACAGGGGAGGCGTTTTCGCGCAGCTTTACGGAACCGCGGAGCTCATGGAGAAGGAAGACCGGGACAGGATCGAGGGAATGATCATCAACAAGTTCCGGGGCGATGTGGAGATCTTAAAGCCCGGGCTTGAGATGCTGGAGGAAAAGACAGGCATTCCTGTGCTCGGGGTGATCCCGATGCTTCATGTGGATCTGGATGACGAGGATTCGCTTTCATCCAGGCTCGACAGGAAAGGCGGGGCAGCCCCTGTGGATATCGCGGTGATCCGTCTGCCGCGGCTTTCAAATTTCACGGATTTCAACGCTCTGGAAATGGAAGGACTCGCGGATGTGCGGTATGTCAGAGAGGTGAAGGAGCTGGGAGATCCGGACCTGATCATCATTCCCGGCACGAAAAACACCATGGATGATCTGCTGTGGATGCGGCAAAACGGACTGGAGGCGCAGATCCTGAAGTACGCGGCTTCCGGCAGGCCGGTGCTCGGCGTATGCGGCGGGTATCAGATGCTGGGAGAG
>CADBRP010000035.1 GCA_902797095.1 uncultured Eubacteriales bacterium
CGGAAGCTGTCGATCGTATATATGACGTTATAGATCGATGAAACACCGAATCCGAATACCATGGAGAACTCTCCGATCGCATTCGGGAGACGGTAGACTGCCGTACTGTTTCCCTGTGAGATCGACCACTGGATCAGGCTGATCGACCAGATGAACAGTATAAAACATAATACCGTGGTAAGGATCCACCGGATAAGTTCGATGACCCTCTTCGCGAGGCATTCCTTCATCAGAGTGGAAACGATATCCGCCTTGATATGAGTATCCTCACGGCTGGAATAAGCGCATCCGAACATATACAGCCAGAATACGGTCATCGTCAGGATCTCTTCATATCCGGTCCAGTTGTGACGGATGAGTCGTCCCGCCACTTCCACCCACAGGATGGCCGCGGTGCCGAAGATGAGAACCACGAGTCCCGCTCGCATGCATATGTCTGCGAACTTCCAGATTGCCAATTCTTCTCTTCTCTTCAAAACGCATTCCTCCTCTTATCAGAAAGACCCTCCGCGCAGCGAAGGGCCTTCCGATTTCGGTTCAACGCTTACTGTTGATTCAATTGATTTACTTCAGATTATTGATCATGACGCTGCGTCACGATATGAATGCTGTTCTTATTTCTCCAGAGCCTCGAGGTCAGCTCTCAGTCCGTCCATAACGTCCTTTCCGAAGGCTTCCTCCAGTACCGGCCAGGTGATCTCTCTGCACTTCTCAGCGTTGGCCTTGACTTCCTCGTCGGTGAACTCAACAACTTCGACGCCCTTTTCTCTCAGCTTGTCCATATATTTGTGCTCATTCGCATCAGCTTCTTCGAAGCTCTTTTCGCTTGCTTCATGGAAGCAGGCCTCTACGATCTCACGATCCTCATCGCTCAGCTTGTCCAGAGTCTTGTTACTGATCATGTAGTTGGTCGCTTCCGCGTGGATCTTGTTGAAATAGAAGTACTTGATGGTATCTCCTACCCACGCGTAGTTCATGTTCGCTGTACCGCCGATCCAGCCGTCAACAACGTGTGTCTGGATCGCTGTCGGTGCTTCGGAGTACGCGATGGTAACGCCGTCAAATCCATAATCCTTAACAGCCTGTTTGAAGCAGATCGGGGACGCCGCTCTGATCTTCATACCCTGCTTTGCGCCATAGTCCTTGGGGTTTGCAGGCTCTTTTGTGGTGCCCAGGCCGATGAAGCCTTCAAGCAGGAATCCTTCGAAAGTTACGCCCTGGCTCTGCAGTACATCCGCAAATGTCTTGGTCATGAAGGAATCCGGTCCATAGAGGACCTTTGCTTCATCAAATGATGTGGCGTAGTACGGCAGGTACGGCAGGTCCAGCTTGACATCACTGTCATCCGGTACGGACATCTGTCCTGCGTCGATGGTGCCCTGTTTGATCTCATCGTAGACCGTACCATAGTCACCCAGCTGGCTGGAAGGATAGTAGTCGATCTTGACTCTTCCTTCAGTTCTCTTTTCAACTTCCTCACACAGCCAGGTGTTGATCCCTGTCGCGATGTGATCTTCCGGAGCATCAGAAGCCAGACGCAGCGTGATGCTGTCAGCGGATCCGGAATCATCTCCGCCGCCTCCTCCGCCGCAGCCTGTCATGATGATCCCGATCGCTGCGATGACGATGCACAGCAGTCCGATCATGATTAATTTCTTCGTTTTCATAACCTCTCCTTTCTCACTTTATCCTCACATGATGTCATGGCACCGGCCAACGCCGGCTTCCTATGATATTATAATTTAATATTCTGAAAATTTCTTGTCAAGACGAAAAACTTGAAAAATGTTTTAGCATGTCTTAAACCAAATTTAAGAATATTGATAAAAGCCTGTAATTTACCGCTTTAACACGTCATAGGGCTCACATCAGCGACTCGGAATTTTCTTTTATGAATTCCTCCGCGAAGAGATCCTCCTCTTTCGGAACATTCGTGGGCAGCGGTCTGGACACGTGCGTGATGTTGAGGAAATCCTTCCAGTTGACATTGTGGGATACGCTGTTGTTTCCCCAGGATCCACAGCCGAGCGTCATCGTCATCGGCATTCCGTTGCCCCAGGATCCGGAGTTTCCAACGGATTGAGGCTGATTGACCATGATTCTCGCGACTTTCATTCTCTGTCCCATCACCGCGATTTTTTCATCATCGCTGGTATGGATGCCGCAGCCATGTCCTTCTCCCATGTAGCTCAGGATGCTTTCCATCTTCTGCAGCGCGTCCTCAAAGCTCTCCGCCTTTATCAGCGTCGTTACTCTGGACAGCTTCTCGCCTGTAAACGGATAATCGTGGCCGATTCCGTCATTTTCATCTACAAAGACGAATTCATCCTCCGGTCCTGTTTTCAGTCCCGCAAGCTCGGCGATCTTCTCTATTCCCTGACAGATGAAGTGCCTGTTCAGGTTATGATCCTCCGGCCAGTTGGGCCACATGGTCTTCTTCAGCTGCTCTTTCTCCTCGCTGCCCTCCAGAACATGATAACCGTGATTCGCTTCCAGAGCCTTGACGAAGTCATCGTAGTATTCTTTCTGGATGATGAGGGTGTTTTCAGATGAACAGCTTGCGGAGTTGTCAAATATCTTGGAAACTCTGATCATGGCAGCCACATCGTTGAGGTCAGTTGTTCCGTCAATATAAACGGGATCGTTTCCGGTTCCTACGCCGATCGCGGGGGTTCCCGACGAGTATGCCGCCTTGACCATTCCAGAACCGCCTGTCGCCCAGATATAGTCGACCTGCTTCATCAGCTCCGAAGAGCAGTCGATGCTCACATATTCAGGTTCCATCGTCAGGATCAGGTCCTCCGGAGCGCCGAATTTCTTCAGGACCTTTCTAAGGTATCCGGTCAGGAAAAGGTTTACCTTCGCGCTCTTCGGATGAGGCGCGATGATTATGGAATTTCTTCCCTTGATAGCGGACATCGCCTTGCAGATGGGTGTATTTTCCGCGTTGGTCACCGGAGCCAGAGCGCCGATCACACCTACCGGCTTCGCGTACTTCGCGATCTTCTTCACTTCATCATATTCAATGAGGCCTACAGATTTTTCATCCTTCATTTCTCTGTAATGGCCCATGACTTTGTTCCAGATTTTGGCAATCTTGTCCTCCACATTGCCGAATCCGGTTTCTTCCACAGTCTGACTTGCCACAGCCCTCATGAAATCCGGTCTTGTCCCATAGTACGCTATCGCCGTGCAAAGCTCATCGACCTGCTCCTGCGTATAACCGTCAAGTACAGCCTGAGCCGCTCTGGATCTGCTTACCAGATCCGCAACGTATTTTCCATAATCGATATCGTTGTTTTTCATTGCATTATCTCCTTCATTTCCAACCCTGAACGAATACGCCTTCTGATTATGCCTGCCTCCTTTCCCCAGCATCCTCGCCCTTTATTATTCAAATCCGCAGACAGACGCAATATCAGCAGTCTGCTCTACGATAATTGTATTTCAATATTCTGAAACTTCCAACAAATCAAAGAATCCTTTAGAAATTTTTAATTCCCATTTAAACTATTCTTAAATCCATGAGACCCCGGCTGAGACGCTGCCGGATCAGTAATCCATTCCTTCATAATCGCGCCGGAGCGCTCTGATCCTGTGGAATGTAGTCACATCAGGAATGCGGATCAGACTGATCACAAAAAACACGATCCCGTTGGCGATCAGCGACAGCAGGCCGCAGATGCTTCCGTCCAGATCAGACATCAAAAGCAGGCCTATGAAAGACGCCTCTCCGAAGAGGATGCCGACCTCCGCCGCAAACGCTGAGGAACGTGGCCAGAACAGGGCGCCTGTCACCGGAATGATGAGCTGCGCCAGTCCGCTCACCGCGAGGACCGCCAGGTCGAAAACGTTCCTCGGAACCATGATCATCAGCAGGTAGGAAGCCGCCGAAACGATCAGGATCGCCCATCTGGTCAGGTCCATCAGCCTGCGGTCCGGAAG
>CADBRP010000036.1 GCA_902797095.1 uncultured Eubacteriales bacterium
AACGCCGCTCAGATCTCTGAGTGTATTTATAATATCCTCAGTATGCTCCATACCGGCGTGCACTGCTTCTCTCTCCGCTCTGGAAAGAGTGGAAACAACGCCTTTTCCGCCTGCCACGAGCTCCATGTTCTGGAGCGCGAGAGCCCTTACCCTGGCCGTTCTCGGATCCACACTCTGAAAAAGAGAAATCGTAACTTTATTTATGTCAACTCCGGTCTCCATCAGATCCGCGGCAATGCGGTGCGTTTCAGGAGTTGTGTTTGAATACTGAAAACATCCCGTATCCGAAACGATTCCCGTATACAGAGCCTCTGCTTCAGCTTTATCTGTCTCCCATCCCGATTCACTGAACAGCCGGTATATGATCTCGGAGGCAGATGAGGCCTCCGGTTCAATATGGTACATATCCCAGGAGCATCCGCTTATCTGATGATGGTCGACACAGATGCTGCGGCGCCCTGCCCTGAAGACTTCCAGCCTTTTAGGGAATCTGTCGGCTTCGCAGCAGTCCACGCACATGCAAACATCCGGGTTTTCGATCACGGAAAGATCCTCTGTATAGAGCCCGCAGTCAAGAAAACTGATATAATGCGGGAATTTTCCTTCCGCGAGGATCCAGGCGTCTTTGCCGCTTTTCCTGAGGTGCATGCAAAGGGCAGTGCAGGCCCCGACAGCGTCGCCGTCAGGGTTTACATGGGGAAACAGGAGAACGCTTTCCGCGTTCTCCAGGATACTGCCGATCTCCGCAAGTGTCGTATTAGTCAGCATCCTTGTCTTCCTCCGGAACACTGTCGCTGTATTCAAGCGTATCGATGATCGTATCGATATGGCGTCCGTATTCTTCAGAGCGGTCAGGCTTGAAAATCAGCTCAGGGACATGCTTCATACGGATCTTGTTTCCGATCTCTCTGCGAATGAATCCCGCGGAACTTTTGAAGCCCTCCATCGTCTCAGCATAGACATCCTCGCCGGAATCCGCGCCGAGCACCGAAAAATATACGGTTGCGTAGCTGTAATCCCTGGTCACCTCAACAGCGCTGATACTGATCAGGGAATTCAGCCTCGGATCCTTAAGTCCGTGCAGAAGAAGGCCGCTTATGATCTTTCTGATTTCTTCTCCTATGCGTTCCTGTCTGTATCCCCTGCTCATGGATTAAGCCCTTTCTATTTCCTCCATGGTGAAGCACTCGATGACGTCACCTTCCTTGATATCGTTATAGTTTTCGATACCGATACCGCATTCGTAACCCTGCGCCACTTCTCTCGCGTCATCCTTGAAGCGCTTCAGCGAGGAGATCTTGCCTTCGTGAATTACGATGCCGTCTCTTACAAGGCGGATCTGCTCGTTGCGGACCACCTTTCCGTCGGTAACATACGCGCCGCCGACGATGCCGACTCCCGGAACCTTGAATGTGGTTCTGATCTCGACTCTTCCGAGAACCACTTCCTTGAACTCCGGATCCAGCATGCCCTTCATCGCGTTCTCAACATCATCGATGATATTATAGATGACATTGTATGTACGGATCTGGATTCCGTCACGTTCGGCCTGGCTGCTTACAGCCGCGCTCGGACGGACATTGAATCCGATGATGATTGAATCGGATGTGCCCGCGAGCATGACATCGGATTCATTGATCGCGCCTACGCCGGTGTGTACGATATTGACCTTAACCTCATCGTTTGAAAGTTTCTCAAGCGATGATACGATGGCGCCGACACTTCCCTGAACGTCCGCCTTGATGATCAGGTTCAGTTCCTTGACCTCTCCTGCCTGGATCTGGCTGAACAGCTCTTCCAGAGTGGTGCTGGCGTTTCTTGCCAGAACTTCCTCTCTGACCTTCTGTTTTCTGTTTTCAGCGATTTCCTTTGCCTTGGACGGGCTCTTTACTGCATTGAACACGTCACCGGCCTGCGGCACTTCAGTCAGGCCCAGAATCTCAACAGCGGTAGCCGGTCCGGCTTTTCTGAGCTTTTCGCCCTTGCTGTTGGTCATGAGACGGATCTTTCCTGAACAGGTTCCGGCGACAATGCTCATGCCGCTCTTCAGTGTTCCGTTCAGGACCAGCAGGCTGGCCACAGGGCCCTTTGCCTTATCAAGTCTTGCTTCAAGAACCGTTCCCAGAGCAAGCCTGTCGGGATTCGCCTTCAGCTCGAGCACCTCTGCCTGCAGGAGTATCATCTCAAGCAGGTTGCGGATGCCTTCTCCTGTCTTTGCGGAAACCGGAACGCTGATAACGTCGCCGCCCCAGTCTTCCACGAGGATTCCCTGTTCCGCCAGGTCCTTCTTGACGATCTCCGGATTTGCTCCCGGCTTATCCATCTTGTTGATTGCTACGATGATCGGAACGCCCGCGGATTTCGCGTGGCTGATGGATTCGATCGTCTGCGGTTTGACAGAGTCGTCGGCCGCAACCACCAGTACGGCGATATCCGTAGCGTGAGCGCCTCTGGCACGCATTGCCGTGAACGCTTCATGTCCCGGTGTATCGAGGAATACGATCTTCTGACCGTTGATCTCAACTTCGGAGGCACCGATGTGCTGTGTGATTCCGCCGGATTCCGATTCAGTTACGTTGGTCTTCCGGATGGCGTCAAGCAGCGAAGTCTTGCCGTGGTCGACATGGCCCATTACCGTGATGATCGGAGCTCTGGGCTTGAGGTCGGATTCCTTGTCCTCGAAGTTTTCGATGCCTTCCTCTTCCTGATATTCTTCTTCTTTTACCTTGCCGATCGCGACCTGGATCCCCATTTCCTCAGCGAGAAGAACAACGGTATCCTCATCGAGGTTCTGGTTGACATTTGCCATAACACCCATGCGCATCAGTGTCATGATGATCTGGGAGACAGTAGTCTGTGTCTGTTCCGCAAATCCCGCTACAGTGATCGGTACGTTGATCAGAACGGTTCCTGCAGGCAGATCCATAGCTTCGATCTCCGGTTCCGGAGCAGCCTTCGGCTTGTTGTGGCGCTTGTTTCTGGTCTGCTTTTCAAGAGACTGCGGCTTTCCGCCCTTCTTGTTTCCGCGTTCCAGTCTTGAGAATCTGTCGCGGTCCTTATCGCGGTCGCGCTCCTTGCTCTTTTTGCTGTCGCTTCTGTGGGAAGCGGGTTTGGAGGATGCTGCTGCCGGCGCATCTGTCCTGCGGGATGGACGTGACGGTGCGTTTCCTGCAGCCGGGGCTTTTTTGGAATCAGGCCGCCTGTCGGAGGATCTGCTGTCGCCTGTTCTCCTGTCGGAGGATCTCTTCTGGGAGCCTGCTCCTTTGGCGGCTCTCTCCTCCTTCGCCTTCTCTTCTCTTCTGATGCGTTCTGCCTTGCGGCGTTCCGCTGCCTGCGCCTCTTCTCTGTGTACTTCTTCGGCGCTCTTGATTACTTTAAGACGGCTTCTCTTCCTGGGCGCTTCCGTTGCGGGAGCAGCAGGTTTTTCAGGAGCCTTCTTTTCCTCTGTCTGAGCGGAAGGTTCGGAGGTTTTTTCCGCTGCGGCAGGCTTTTCTTCTTTTTTGATTTCTTTTTCTTCCGGGGAAGCCGGTTTCACTTCCGCCTTCGGTTCAGCAGGAATTTCTTCCGCCGGTTTCCTGTTTTTTTCTGAGGAAGCCTTTTCCTTCGGGGTTTCCGCGGCTTTTTCCGGCTGCTTTTCGGCAGCGGCTTTTTCTGCCGCGGTCTTTTCTACCGGTTCCTTTACAGGCGCTTCAGCAGCAGG
>CADBRP010000037.1 GCA_902797095.1 uncultured Eubacteriales bacterium
ATTACGACGCCGCCTCCGCTTTTGGCGATATCCATCTCTCTTTCCCAGCCTTCCACCTGAACATCACTGTAGAGCCTGATATTCTGGGCGCCCATAGTGTCTGAGCAGATGCTGGGCCTGACATCCAGCATGGTATCGCTGATGATGCTTTCCGTCACGACCGCTCCCGCGCCCGCCTCCAGCGACTGCTTCAGGCTGTTTCCGTCCCTGTTCCAGGGCCCGGCCGCGATAATGACCGGGTTGTCGAGTTTTAATCCAACAAAATCTGTTTTAAGCATTGCATAACCTCCATACAGCAAGGCCCCCTAAAACATTTCTCCGATACGCTCCTTATGCCCGCATGATTTTCTTATCCGCATGCGCGCCTGCAGCATGATATGCCGGTTCTCCTTCTCTTTGGAGCTGTCATCGATCATATCGAACAGGATACGCGCCCCGTAGATCCCCATCTTGCGGAACGGTATTTCCACGGTCGTCAGCTTCGGCTCCACATGGTTTGCCATGCGCTCATTTCCAAAGCCTGTCACCGCCACATCCTCCGGCACCCTCAGTCCCCGGTCCTTCAGCGCGTCGATCGCCCCGTAGGCGATCTCATCGCTGGTGGCGAAGATCGCGTCAGGAAGGGTCTCCGTGATCAGGCGCTTTGTTGCGATGTATCCTCCCTCAATGGAGTTTTCAGTTTCCGCCACCAGCCTTTTGTCCATCCGGATGCCGCTGGCGCGCAGGACATTGGTGTATCCCGCGTACATGTCAGCTGTTTCCTGCTGCGGATCGTGCCCCCAGAGGAAGCCGATCCTTCTGTGCCCAACCTCGATCAGGTGGGCGATCATCTGAGCCGCCCCGCTCCTGCAGTCGACCTTGACTGAGCTGAATCCCGGGTTTTCCTTGTTCTCCCCGATGATGACCACCGGTATCTTCGCGTCCTCCACGATTCTCAGATAGGACTTTTCCATAGCGGAAAACATCAGGATGATTCCGTCCACCCTCCGGTGCACCAGCTGTTCGATGTACCGTTTTTCCATCGCCGGATCTTTCTCAACGCTGCACATGAATGTAATGTAATCCTTGACGCGGGCGACCTCCTCCACACCATTGGCGATCTCCATGTACATGCCGGTAAGCATGTGCGGAACCAGAACCCCGATGGTCTTAGTGGTGTTGAAATTCAGGCCCTGCGCAAACCAGTTGGGAGTATATTCCGCCTCCTTGATGACCTTCTCGATCCTCGCCCTGGTCGCAGGCGCTACGTTTTCCGGGTGGTTCAGCACCCTGGAAACGGTCGCGACGGAAACTCCCGCCGCTTCTGCGATCTGCTTGATATTCATATTGGTTCCCCCTTCAGGCTGAAGGTCTTCCCTTCAGTGATCTTCACGTCGATGAAGTTCCCCGCCATATCTTCTGTCCCGGGAAAATCCACCAGCTTGAATCCGTCGGTTCTTCCATTTACAGTGCTGCTTCCCTTCTTCCCCGGGCCGTCCGCCAGGACCTTCACCGTCCTTCCGACGTACTCCAGGTTTTTCCTCGCGCTGATCTCATTCATCGTCTCCACCAGGCGGTCAAACCTTTCATGCTTGACCTCCTCCGGGACCTGATCGCCGTATTCCGCCGCCGGCGTTCCCGGACGCGGGGAATAGAGGAAGGTAAACGCCGAATCATATTCCACCTCGCGCGCGAGAGACAGGGTTTCCTGAAAATCCTCCTCGGTCTCCCCGGGGAATCCGACGATGATGTCCGTGCTGATGGTGATGTCCGGCACCGCTTCCCGCAGCTTCCGGACAAGCTCCAGATAGTGCTCTCTGGTATATTTCCTGTTCATCCTTTTCAGGACGCGGCTGCTGCCTGACTGCACCGGAAGATGGATGTATCCGCAAAGGCTGCGGCATTTCGCGAAAGCCTCGATCAGCCTGTCGGACATGTCCTTGGGATGGGATGTCATGAAACGGATCCGCTCCAGTCCCCCGATCCGGTCCAGCGCGTAGATCAGATCGGTGAAATCCCATGTCTTTTCATCTGAAGAGGCCTCCTTCGGGATCCCGCGGTAGGAGTTGACATTCTGCCCCAGCAGCGTGACCTCCCTGACGCCGTCTTCACACAGGTTCCTTACTTCCTCCAGGATATCCTCCGGATGCCGGCTCTTCTCGCGGCCTCTCGTATACGGAACGATGCAGTATGTACAGAAATTATTGCATCCGTACATGATGTTCACAAATGCCTTGTGCCGGTAAAGGCGCTCTGCCGGCATTCCCTCCACGATGCGGGGACTGTCTTCATACACTCTGATGATCCTCGTCTCCTTTGAGCTGCGGATGGAATGCTTGGCCAGCGTATAGCTTCCGGGACCCTGAAGGATCAGATCCTCGTTTCCCTTCTGTTCATCCTTCTGCGCAAAGTCAAGCCTTGCCTGGCAGACCTGATGCAGGAGTTCGGGAAATTCATGGATATTGTGCGTTCCGAAGACCAGATCCACCCAGGGATAGCTCTGCCTGATCGCGGTGCGGATATGCTCCTGCTGCGCCATGCAGCCGCAGACGCAGGCGATGAAATCCCGCTTCAGGGCCTTCTGCTTTTTAAGCTGCCCCAGGGTGCCGAAGAAACGCTTGTCCGCGTTCTCCCTTATGCTGCAGGTGTTGATCACGATGATATCCGCATCTCCCGGATCCTCTGCCTTTTCACAGCCTTCCCTCAGCAGGAGCCCGGCGATCGTTTCCGAATCGTGCTCGTTCATCTGGCATCCGAATGTTATGATATGAAATTTTTTCCCTTCCAGTCCTGTCATATATCCTCTGGCGAATTACGCCTGTTCATGCTTAAGCTCTCTGCCCATCAGTTCCTCGATGGCGTCAGCAGCTTTGATTTCTCCTCTTGTTACTTTGTAGATCGCTTCTGTGATGGGCATCTCCACCTGCAGCTTCTGCGCCAGCTGATATGCCGCGTCCACCGTGTACATGCCCTCGACGACCATTCCTACCTCGCGCACAGCCTCCTCCGGGGATTTTCCCTGCCCCATCATGATGCCGCATCTGCGGTTTCTGGAATGCATGCTGGTGCATGTTACGATCAGATCCCCTGTTCCTGTCAGGCCCGCGAAGGTCTCCGGCTTCGCGCCCATCTTCATGCCCAGCCTTCTGATCTCAGCCAGGCCTCTGGTCATCAGCGCTGCCTTCGCGTTGTCTCCGAATCCCATTCCGTCAGAGATGCCGGCGCCCAGCGCGATGATGTTCTTCAGCGCTCCGCCGAGCTCCACGCCGGTCACATCCTCTGTGGTGTAGACGCGGAAGCGGTCTGTGGAAAACAGGTTCTGCATCTTTTCGGCGGCTTCAAGACTCTCCGACGCGGTCGCTACTGTGGTGGGCATCCTGCGCCCGACCTCCTCCGCGTGGGAGGGACCGGAAAGAACGACGTATCTCGCCGGGTCGATATAGTCACGGGCGATCTCGGAAAGCCGCTTCAGGCTCTTCTGCTCTATTCCCTTGCCGACGTTGACAACGTAAGCATCCTCTCTGATGAAGGGAACAGCCGCTTCCAGGGCGCTGCGGAAATGCTGCGCCGGCGCGGAAAACAGAACGACATCCGCGTCCCTGACAGCCTCTTCGCTGGACCAGGCGAACCGGATGTTCTCATTCAGTTCCACTCCGGGGAGATAGTCGACATTCTCTCTGCACTGCTCCATCCTGCGCAGATGCTGTTCATCCACATCAAACATCCTGACTTCGCAGCCTTTTCCCGCAAGTACAGTAGACAGCGCCGTTCCCCAGCTTCCCGCTCCGATTACTCCAATCTTATTCATGCTCACTCCTCCTTGCCTTCTGAAGCTTTTTTGTCCAGAAATCCCAGCTTTGGTTCTTCTCCGTGTATGATCCTGACTATATTAGCTCTGTGCTTGATCAGCATGATCACCGAAATGATCACAGCGATCCAGACAAAGCGCGGTTCCAGAAATACGCACATTACCGGCAGCAGAACAAGCCCCGCGATCGAGCCTGCCGACATCCTTTTGCTGATGAGGGTGACTATCGCCACGATCGCCAGCTCCACAAGGGCAAGCAGCGGATTGATCGCCAGCAGCGCGCCGAAGGATGTGGCGATTCCCTTGCCGCCTTTGAATTTATAGATCATCGGCCAGATATGACCGAGCATCACAAACAGCGCGGCGCCCATCATTCCGTTTTCTCCTGCCAGAAGCCCTCCGATCAGGACCGCCGCGACGCCCTTGAGGATGTCGATAACGAGGGTGATCACTGCCGCCTTCTTTCCCAGGACCCGCAGGGCGTTCGTCGTTCCCGCGTTGCCGCTGCCCTCTTTTTTGATATCGACCCCCTGTGACTTCGCGATGATCGTCGAGGGCGATATATTTCCGATGAAATATGCGATGAGACAGGCAGCCACCATCATCGCGACCGATGAGCCGTCATTAAACATCTGCCTTTTCTCCTTTTTCCCTGAACACAAACTTCAGCGGGGTCCCTTCAAATCCGAAGGCCTCCCGGATCTTATTCTCCAGATACCGCGAATACGAGAAATGCATCAGCGGTCTGGAATTGATCTTGAATGAAAACAGCGGAGGCCTGATGCCTACCTGCGATACGAAGTAGATCTTCAGTCTCTTTCCCTTGTCCGAAGGCGGCTGCTTCATCATCGTGGCGTCGGTGATCACCGCGTTCAGCTGGCTTGTGGGAACGCGCATGGAACGGTTTTCCGCGACGGTCTTCGCCATGCGGATCACCTGCTCGGCACGCTGCCCTGTCAGCGCGGATATGAAAACGGACGGCGCGTAGGACATGAACGGAAGCTCCCGCGCGATGTCTTTGCGGAACTCGTTCATGGTGTTGGTATCCTTCTGCACCAGATCCCACTTGTTCACAGCTATAACGATTCCCTTGCCGGATTCGTGGGCGATTCCCGCGATTTTCTTATCCTGCTCCGTGACGCCTTCCTGCGCGTCTATCATCATCAGGCAGACATCGCAGCGCTCAATGGCGGCCACCGCGCGCAGCACGCTGAACCGCTCGATGTTTTCGCTGACCTTGCTCTTCCTGCGGATGCCCGCGGTATCGATCAGCAGGTAATCCTCCCCTTCAAAGGTGAAGGGCGTGTCTATGGAATCCCTGGTCGTTCCCGCGATCGGCGAAACGATGACGCGGTTTTCTCCCAGCAGGCGGTTGATCAGGGACGATTTTCCCACGTTGGGCTTTCCGATCATCGCGATCTTGATGCTCTCGTCCTCTTCCGTGCCCGCGCCCTCCGGGAAATTCGCTATGATCTCGTCCAGCAGATCTCCCAGTCCCAGCATATTCGCTGAGGAGATGGGAAACGGCTCCCCGAGCCCCAGCTCATAGAAATCATAGAAATCATCCGGAAGGTTCGCCGTATCCACCTTGTTCACCGCCAGCACGACCTTGCGTCCGGTCCTGCGCAGCATGGAGGCGACCTCGCGGTCTGACGCCGTCAGCCCGTCCTTTCCGTCCACCATGAACAGAATGACGTCGGCTGTATCCATCGCGACTTCCGCCTGCTCCCGCATCTGCGAGAGGATGATATCATCGCTGTCCGGCTCGATTCCGCCAGTATCGATCAGCGCGAAATGAATGCCTGACCACTCCGCTTCAGCGTAGATCCTGTCACGCGTAACGCCGGGCGTATCCTCCACGATGGAAACACGTCTTCCTACGATCCTGTTAAAAAATGTCGATTTTCCTACATTCGGCCTTCCAACGACCGCTACCAGAGGCTTACTCATCAAATATTCCTTTCGCGAAATCTGCCGGGTCAAATTCCTTCAGGTCCTCGATTCCTTCTCCCAGCCCGACGAACTTGACCGGCATGTCGAACTCATCCGAGATCGTAACGACGATCCCGCCTCTGGCGGTGCCGTCAAGCTTTGTCAGGATGATCCCTGTAATGTCCGCCGCGTTTCCGAATTCCGCCACCTGGGAGACGGCGTTCTTGCCTGTCGTGGCGTCCAGAACCAGCAGATTCTCACGGTGAGCTTCCGGGAATTCCCTGCTGATCACCTTGTTCATCTTAGCCAGCTCATCCATCAGGTTTCTCTTATTCTGAAGCCTGCCCGCGGTGTCGCAGATCAGGACATCTATATTCTTCGCCTTCGCCGACTGGATCGCGTCATAGATGACAGCGGACGGGTCCGCTCCCTCCGCGTGCCGGATGACATTGACGCCGACCCTTTCGCCCCATATCGCCAGCTGCTCCCCCGCGGCCGCGCGGAATGTGTCCGCCGCCGCCAGCATGACGGTGCGGCCTTCCTTCTTCAGCTTCCAGGCGAGCTTGCCGATGGAAGTCGTCTTTCCTCCGCCGTTGATCCCGATCATGAGGATGATCAGCGGATACTCGCTGCAGAGCTGCTGCTTCTCCCCCTTATCCATCAGGTCGGCGATGATCTTGCCGAGACGGATCTTGATGACCCCGGGCTTCGTCATGTTGTTTGACTGCACCTCCCTGCGGAGGGTCTCAACGATGGTCATGGTGGTGTCCATTCCGATATCCGAAGTGATCAGGATCTCCTCAAGCTCCTCAAAAAAATCCTCGTCTATGGTGGGGCGCATCATCAGCGCGTCGCTGACACGCTGCGACAGCTTCCCGAACAGTGTTTTCTTGTGATCTCCAAGCATAAATACCTCTCCTATAATTTAAAGTCGTCCGCCATATCCAGTGACAGGATCCGGGAGATCCCCTTCTCCGGCATGGTCACTCCGTAAAGCACGTCCGTATGCTCCATGGTCGTCTTCTGATGTGTTACCAGCGCGAACTGGATTCCCTCGAATTTCCTCAGGACACTGATGAACCTGTCGATATTGGCGTCATCCAGGGCGGCCTCCACCTCGTCCAGAATGCAGAACGGCGTCGGCTTGACCTTCAGCACCGCGAACATCAGCGCGATCGCGGTCAGGGTCTTCTCGCCGCCTGACAGAAGATTGATGTTCTGCAGCTTCTTGCCAGGGGGCTGAGCCACGATATCGATATCAGAGGTCAGCGGGTCGTTCTCGTCCGCGAGCCTGAGCTCCGCGTGGCCGCCGCCGAACAGCTCTGTAAAGATCTCCTCGAAATTGACGACGATCTTATCGAAGCTTTCCCGGAAGCGTTCCCGGATGGTCCTGTCCATATCCTTTATGATCGAAGTCAGGGAATCCATGGCCTTCTGGATGTCCTCCTGCTGCGCCGTCAGGAACTCATGCCGCTCTCTTACCGTATCGTATTCCTCGATGGCTCCGACATTCACCTCGCCCAGCTCCCGGATGCGGTTTTTGATCTGCCGGTTCTCCTTCATGGCAGTCGACATGACAAAATGGTCCGCCCTGAAGTCCATCGCCTGGATGTAGGAGATCTCGAAATCCTCCCACAGCCTGTCTTTGTATGTCTGCAGCTGCGTCTCGTTCTTTGCCTTGCGTATATCCAGCTGGTACTTTTTCTGCTGCAGATCCTCTGTCTTTTCCGCCAGCCGGCTGCGCTCCGCTTCCGCCCGGGCAGCCTCTTCGCTGACCTGGCGTTTCTCCTCTGAGATCTCGTCCAGATATGTCTGGATCCTCTGTCTTCCTTCTTCCTTTTCCCGGATCAGCTCGTCCACGTTTTCGTGTCCGGCTGTCAGCTCCTGCTTTTCCTCAAGATACCGCCCACGCTGCTCCTGCCGGATCAGGATCTCCTCTGCTGTCTGCTCCCCGCTTTCCCGCAGGCTGCGGATCACATATTCGAAATGCGACAGCTTCTCTTCGTATCCGCTGGCGGTGATCCTCGCCGCGGTGATATCCTCGCTGATGGCGTCGAATCCCGCCTTCTTCTCCTCCTGCCGGGCCAGCAGCTCCTCGCTCTCCTCGCCGGCCCTGGCGTAGGCCTTCCCGTCTTCCTCGACGGATCTCGTCAGCTTCTCGATCATTTCCGCCGAACGCGCCAGCTCCTGCCGGATGCTGTCCATCTCGCGGTCCAGCTTCTCCTCGCCGGATCTGAGCTCGCTGAGAGCGGACTGCGCCAGCCTGATCTCGTTCTCCCTTATCAGGAGCTCCTGCTCGCCGGTCCGGATCTCACCGTCCAGCGTGCTGTACCCGGCGCCCATGGAAGCGATGCTCTCCCTGCAGAGCCGAAGCGCTTCTTCCTTTTCCGCCTGTTCCTTCCCGCCTTCTGTGATCTCCTCCTGCAGGCTGCGGATCTCCGCCTTCCGCTGCAGGATATCCGCGGTCTTATGGCGGTAGCGGCCTCCTGTGATGGCGCCGGCGGAATTGATGATCTCGCCGTCCAGCGTGACCACGCGCATCCCTCTCCCCTTTTTCGAGATGCGGATGGCGTTGTCGATATGGTCAGCCACCACGACTCTCCCCAGAAGGTACTTCGCGATCTCCTCATATTCAGGGTCGCAGCTTATGCATTCAGGCCCGAATCCGATGAATCCCCTCTCCGACTTGAGATTCCCGTCATACCGCGCGTCCCCGCGGATGGATTCCAAAGGCAGGAATGTCATTCTTCCGGCGCTGTTCTTTTTCAGTTCAAGGATCGCCTCTCTGGCGCTTCTGTCATCCTCGCAGATGATGTTCTGCAGGGACGCGCCCAGAGCAGTCTCGATCGCTGTTTCATATCCTTTCGGGACACTGATCAGATCCGCGACGACTCCGCGGATCCCGGAGATTCCGGATCTCATGACAAACCGGACCGCCCCGTTGTATCCTTCGTAATTGTGCTCCATCTCTTCGATGGTTTTCTTTCTGGCACCAAGCTGTCCCAGACGCACGCGGAGCTCCTCCGCTCGGGCAGATATCCGCTTTTCTTCAGCACGGGCTTCCGCGATCTGCTTCTCCAGTTCCTGCTTCTTCCTACGGCGGGTCTCAAGCTGCTCCGCCGCTTCATTTCTGGCTTCTTCAGCCCGCTGCAGATCCTCGCGGTTCCTTTCGCCGCTGTCCCTGCCGGCGGCCCTGTCCTCTTCTAGGCTTTCCCTGCGCCGTATCAGTGTTTCCCTCAGGCGCTCCAGGCTCGCGATCTCGGATTTCGCGCTGCTTATCTTCCCGGACAGGTCAAACATCCCGTTTCTGGAATCATCCAGCATACGGCTCAGCTCCGCCATTTCGGAAGCCGCTTCATTGTATACCCTGACCTTTTCCTCCAGATTGAGGGAAGCTTTTTCCGCCTCGGCCTGCAGAGCCTGCTTTTCCTTCTCTACGGACCTGAGGTTCTCCTCCTCCCGCTCTGCTTTCTGCCTGAGGCTCTCCTCTTCCTCTTCAAGCCTGGCCACATTCTCCTCGATAGCGGAAAGACGCTGGCTGTCCACCTCGCTCTTGCTGGTGATCGCGTTCAGTTCCTCAACAGCCGCCAGGAGCTGCCGGCGGGTCTCCTCCTCCGCGGCGTCCAGTTCCGTCCGTTTTTCGGCCGTCCCCGCGGCGGTCTTCTCCAGCTCCGCCCGCTCCTCGCGGGTGCTGCTCAGCTGAAGATCCACCTCCGCCAGATCATCGCTGGCGTACTCGTTCTTAAGCTCCAGGCTGTCGATATTCTTCAGGATGATATTTATCTCCAGTTCCTTCTGTCTTTCCCGGAGCTTCAGATATTCCCTGGCTTTGATGCTGTCCTCCCGCAGTCCGTCGATCCGGCCCTCGATCTCGCCGATGATGTCCTTGACCCGATCCATATTGATGGCGGTGGAGGCAAGCCTTCTCTCCGCCTGCGCCTTCCTCGTGCGGTAGGCTACGATCCCTGCGGCCTCCTCGAAGATCTCCCGCCGGTCTTCCGTCCTGCTGCTGATGATGTCAGCGATCTTGCCCTGGCCGATCAGCGAATATCCGTCCACACCGATTCCGGTATCCATGATGAGATCCCGGATGTCCTTCAGGCGGCACTGATTGCCGTTGATGCTGTACTCGCTCTCCCCGGAGCGGAACATCCGCCGGGTGATCGCGACTTCACTGTAATCTATGGGGAGGCTTCCCTCGCTGTTGTCGATAACGAGAGTGACCTCGGCCATTCCCCGGGACTTCCTTGTGGATGTGCCCGAAAAGATGACCTCCTCCATCTTGCCGCCCCGGAGCATCTTGGGGCTCTGCTCTCCGAGCACCCAGCGGATCGCGTCGCTGATGTTGCTTTTTCCGCTTCCGTTGGGGCCTACGATGCCGGTGATCCCCTCGTTGAATTCTATTGTCACTGGATCCGCGAAGGATTTGAATCCCTGCAGATCGATCCTCTTAAATCGCATTTTCCGTCCTCTTCAGCTCCAGCATTTTCCGCGCGGCCTCCTGTTCAGCCTGCTTCTTGCTCTTGCCTGTTCCTTCTGTCTGCGGCAGGCCGTTCACCGCGAGCCGGACCATAAAGGTCTTGTCATGATCCGGACCTTCTTCTCCTGTCAGAAAATAACGGATCTCCGTTATTCCCTCCGCCTGCAGCACCTCCTGCAGCCGTGTCTTGTAATCCTGCTGAACGTATTTCCCACGGGCGGCGTCCTCGATGATCCCGTGGAACAGATCCAGCACCACGCGCTTGACCGCTTCAAACCCGCCGTCCACATACACCGCGCCGATCACAGCCTCCAGTGCGTCCGCGAGAATGGATTCTCTCTCCCGTCCGCCGTTTTTTTCTTCTCCTCTGCCCAAAAGCAGGTGTTCGCCCAGATCGATCCCCGCCGCTTCCTTCGCCAGGGATTTTTCGCATACGATCGCGGCTCTGATCCTGGAGAGCGATCCTTCTTCCCTCTTCGGGAATCTGCGGAACAGTTCCTCTCCGATCACTGCGTCAAAAAAAGCGTCCCCGAGAAACTCCAGCCGCTCATTGCTCCTGACAGCCTCTCTGCTTTCCTTGACATATGAACTGTGGGTGACGGCTTCCCTGATCAGCGCCTGGTCGCGGAACCGGTATCCTATCTTTTCCTGCAGCAAGTCCAGCCCGCTCATGCCTACTCCTCGTCAATGGTGTCCATCTCAAGCATTTCCTTCTTGATGATGCCGACTACATCCTCTTCAGCGTAAGGAATGCCGCGGAGGATCGCGTTTTTCACCGCGGTGGCGGTGGAAGAACCGTGCATCTTCATGACCGGCCCGTTCACGCCGAGCACCGGCGCGCCGCCGTACTCCTCGTAATCAAAATCCGAACGCAGCTTTCCAAGCTGGCTCTTCAGGAAAACGCCGCCGATCTTGCTCTTGAAATTCTCCATGATCGCCTGCTTCACCAGAGAGAAGATCGTCATGCAGACGCCCTCCGTCAGCTTCAGGATCACGTTTCCGACAAATCCGTCGCAGACGATGACGTCGCAGACGCCGTTGGCGACGTCGCGCGCCTCCACATTCCCCACGAAGTTCAGGCCGGACGCCTTCAGTCTCTGATAAGCGTCCTTCGTCACGCTGGTTCCCTTGGATTCCTCCGCGCCCAGATTGACAAGGCCGACCCTCGGGTTTTCCCTTTTCCATACCTTCTCGATAAAAATACTGCCCATCAGGCCGTATTCCAGGAGATTCTGCGCCTTTGACTCAGCGCTCGCCCCCGCGTCCACCAGCAGTCCCGGCCTTCTGTTTTCCATGTCAGGATAGATGCTGGCCAGCGCCGGCCTGTCGATTCCGCGGATACGCCCCAGGATCAGCCGGGCCCCGACGATAAGCGCGCCCGTGTTTCCCGCGGAGATAAACAGATCTCCGCTGCCGTCCTTGAGCATGTTCAGCCCCTTTACCAGCGATGAATCCTTCTTTTCGCGGATCGCCTTCACCGGAGTGTCATGCATGGTGATCTGTTCTGAAGCGTGAACCACCGAGATCTGATCTCCCTTGTACTTGTTCTTCTTCAGTTCCTTGCGGATCGCCTTCTCATCTCCGATGATCGTGATCTCCGCGTCCGTTTCCGCGGCTGCCTGCACAGCGCCCTTTACAATTTCATGAGGGGCGAAATCTCCGCCCATACCATCCAGCAGTATTCTCATATCCGTAATTTCCTTTCAGTTAATCCAGTCTCCCTGCCTTCAGCAGTTCCCGTACCCTGGCGGGTATATCATCAGCTCCGAAGACCGCCGAGCCGGCGACCGCGATATCGGTGCCCGCTTCAGCGGCCGCGGCGATATTCCCCGCGCCGACTCCGCCGTCGATCTCGATTTTGAAGCCGAGTCCCGCGGCGTCCCTTATCTTTTTCAGTTCCCGTATCTTATCCAGCGTCCGGGGGATCAG
>CADBRP010000038.1 GCA_902797095.1 uncultured Eubacteriales bacterium
GGCGGAGGCTGGGATTTCCCTCCCTACAGCGGCGAGATCATTGACGGATATCTTTGCGGCCGGGGCACCATGGATGACAAAGGCCCTGTGGTCGCTTCTTTCTATGCAATGAAAGCCCTGAAGGAGTGCGGATACCGCCCGGACAAGACCGTAAGGCTGATTCTCGGACTCGATGAAGAGACAAACTGGGACGGCATGCGGCACTATCTCGCTTTCGCGGACAGCCTGCCGGACTGCGGCTTTACGCCTGACGGGGATTTTCCCGTGATTCGCGGGGAGATGGGGATCCTCATCTTTGACATAGTCCGCAAGTTCAGCAAAAGCAGCGGAAAGGGCCTGGAGCTCCGCTCCCTGACCGGGGGCACCGCGGCAAATTCTGTCGCCGACTCCGCCAGAGCGGTCCTGTTCCAGAGCAGCGGCGGATACGAAGAGATCCGCGCGGTCATAGACGCCATCAGAGAAGAAAAACAGTGGGACATCACCTGCAAGGGGATCGGCAGAAGCCTTGAGATCTGCACCGCCGGACGCTCAGCGCACGGAGCCAGACCCGAAAAGGGACTGAACGCGGTCTCCATGATGATGGAGATTCTCGCCCATCTGAACTTCGCCGAAGACGGCATTACGGATTTCATCCGCTTCTACAACCGCCACATAGGCTTCAGCCTGCATGGCGAGAACATAGGCTGCGCGCTGGAGGACGACGCTTCCGGCAAGCTGATCTGGAATGCCGGAATGATCAGCCTGGACCGCAATTCCGTCCGCCTGACCATCAATGTACGTTATCCTGTCACCGCGGATTTCGAACAGATCTACGCAGGCATCATGGATGTTCTGGGGCCCTATGAGCTTGGTATCATCAAAGAGCTTCACCGGCCTCCGATCTTTTTCCCGGCGGATGATCCTATGATCACGACGCTGATGGATGTTTACCGCGGCCATACCGGAGACACTGATTCCGAGCCGCTCGTGATCGGCGGCGGCACATACGCCCGCGCCATGGACGGGATCGTCGCTTTCGGCGCGAGGTTCCCCGGCGAGCCCGAGCTGGGACATCAGAAAAACGAAAAGATTTCTGTAGACAATCTGCTTCGTCTGGCGAAGATCTACGCCGAGGCCATTTTCCGCCTCGCCGGAGAAGCCCCCGAAGAGCCCCAAGAATCCGGTGCGCCTGAAGAGCCCGGTGCGCCTGAAGAATCCGAAGAGCCCGGGGAGAACCGCTGAAGCAGATGAAATGACAGCATAATGAATGAGAGCACGCGCACAGACAATCTGAACACCGAGCCTGAGCGGCGGATCATATGGACGCCGCCCAGCGAGGAAGAGAAGCGCAAAGGCAGGAAACAGTTCGCTCTGATCCTGTCTGCTTCGATTGCGCTCTCGCTGATCCTGGCGGCATTTAATGTTTACGCCGCGTATATCACATCGGATCTGACCATTCAGATCGACAGCAAAATCGCGCCATGCAGAACCAGGCTGGATACCGTCGGGGAAGTTCTTAAAGACGTGGGGTTTAAGGTCGGAGAACATGATATCGTGGAACCGGCGCTCAGCGCCCATGTTGATGACAGCACCGAGATCCGGGTCAAAAGGGTCCGCATCGAGGAAGAACAGGAAAGAGAAAAAACCGGTTTTGAGACCATCGAAGAAGATGACCCTGAAATGAACCGGGGTGAATCCAAAGTGACCCAGGAGGGCGCGCAGGGCGAAGATCTGGTCACCTACCGGGTCACCTACACTTCCGATGTAGAAACCGCCCGGGAGGAAATCGGACGGAAAACCCTGAAAAAGCCGGTTGATGAGATCGTTCATGTCGGCATCCGCGAAACCATCAATGGATTCGCATATACCAGAAAGGAAGTTTTTGAGGCCACCGCCTACACCGGAGGAGGCCGCACAGCCAGCGGCACGAGAGCGCGCGTTGGCGAGATCGCCGTGGATCCCCGCGTGATTCCGCTCGGCACCACAGTCTATGTGGAAGGGTTCGGAGAGCTGCGCGCGGAGGACACCGGCGGAGCGGTCAAAGGCCACATCATCGACATCTACATGAGCTCCCGTTCTCAATGCCGCAAATGGGGCCGCCGGAATGTGACCGTCTACCTTCCCTGAAAAGCATGTCTTTTGAACCCCGCGTTCAGCGCGGGGTTTTCTGTTGCCAATAAAAAGGGGCCGACGCGCTGATCTTTTCACTGATCACATTCAGCGCGGCGGCCCTTTTGTTATTCTGTTTTTCTGCTGTCAGGGAGCTTCCCCTGCCTTTGCGTAATCTGTCTGCGGATCAGCGTTTTTCCAGATCTCTGATCATCGCGTCATACGGAAGGCACATGACATTCTCCGGCGAGATCTTGTCCCAGATGGCCTGGTCGCCGCCCTGCTTGTCGTACAGGATCGCCTTGTCAAAGCTGTCAAGAATTCTCTGGAACTCCTGATTGTACTCATCATAGGTGATTTTCTGTTCATTACGCAGATACTCTGAGCGATCCTTCTCATTCTCCCTGTAGGTCGGCCTGATGGAAGCCTCGACCACGTTCTTCTGCGTGCATCCGCCCTGCAGATTCAGCGTGTATTCGTTGATCGTGCTCCATGATGATCCGTGCGGGACATTCGCGTAGATGGCAAAGCTGTTCTCGCCTTTTGTCTTGAAGATCGCGTAGCTCGAATCCGAATTTCTGATGTCATAGAAAGAATCCTGATACTGTGTGCCCCTGTTGCGGCAGTCATAGATTACTTCCTTCGCGGCGCCGTCCACCATCGTGTAGATCCTGAGCTTGCCGTAGCCATAGTACTCCTTGGTAAAGAAGAACAGCTCCGGCTTCCGGTCGCCGTTGACATCGCAGTAGGCTGTCGACGCGCTGACGTCCTTTTCGTACTGCTTGATCTCCCGCTTGTATTCCGTCAGAACGCTAAGGTACGCGTCCTTCCAGGTCGTATCCGTGAGCACGGCGATCTCCGCCGTCAGATCCGCCAGTATCTTGCTGTCACCTGCCTTTGCGCTGCCCTGCTCGATGATGGATGTGGCCTCCTCATATCTTCCCTGGCTGACATAAAGCTGAGCAAGCCCTTCATATGCCTCGATCCTCGAGGGATCGAACTTGATCATCTTCAGGTAGAGGTTCTCCGCCGAGCTGTATTCTCTTGTCTCGATCAGGGTTTCCGCGCGGGTCACTGATGAATTGTACTTTTCAATAGCCTCCCGCTCCTTGTGGACCTTCGTTCCGTATGA
>CADBRP010000039.1 GCA_902797095.1 uncultured Eubacteriales bacterium
ACAGCTCCCATTATCATATCCGGTCTGGGAAACGGCTCAATGAGCACGAAGAGCGCCATTGACCTGACATTAGGAGAAGGCGATGACGCCATTTCACCGAAATCGATCCGCTTCGAGGCAACAGATGAAGTGGAGGGATACGGGAGCAGAATGGTATTCTATTTCGAGATTCCTTCAGGAGAGGATATGCCGGACAGCGCGTTCATAAAGGAGGCTGACGGAGATGAGTCCGTACAGCTGGACCTGTCAGGGCTGACTCCGGAAGAGGAGACAGAAGCGACTACTGCAGCAACGACAGCGGCGCCAACGACGGCGGCGACCGTACCGCCGACGGTAAGCGCTGATCCTGATTATGATCCGGAGGCTAACAAGGGGATAGGCGACACCGAGATCTATGAACCGATAGAATCTTTTGATGTCAGCACTCCGGATACGGATTTTTAAGGGAAAATGGAGAAACAGATGCTGAATGTAAGAAAAGCCGCGGAAAATGATTTTGACCGAATCATGGAAATATACAGATCTGCGCAGGATTATATGATCCGGTCAGGCAATCCGGATCAGTGGGGACACTTTTATCCGGATCCGGAGCTGGTCAAAAATGATATCAGGGACGGAGTCTGCCATGTCATCTGCGATGAAGGAGGGGTGCACGGGGTGTTTGCCCTGTTTGCCGGAGACGAGCCGACTTATCAGCACATAGAAGGCGGAGCGTGGCTGAATGAGGAGCCGTATGTCACGATACACAGAATCGCGGGCGATGGGAAAACGCGCGGCATATTCCGCTGCGCCGCGGATTACTGCAAAGGCGTCTCCCGGAATGTGCGGATCGATACGCACGCGAATAACGCGACTATGCAGAGGCAGATAGAGAAGAACGGTTTCAGAAAATGCGGCATCATCTACGTTGAGGATGGTTCCCCGAGACTGGCTTATCATTATCGGGCAGACCAGGGAGAAGTGTCAAATGAATCAGAATGAAAACGTGATCCGTCTGGCAAAGCCAAGAAAACAGGGAATTATTTCTCTGATTTTCAGCAGATTCTTCATCATAACCCTGCTGATTCTGATACAGCTTGCGGTGATTATTCTGCCCATCATTCTGCTGCGCCCGTATCTCCATCACGTTTTTATCCTTTTAGGATTATTCACGCTCATTATGCTCATCTATCTGTTTAACAGCAGGATGGATTCCACCGCGAAGATGACATGGATGCTTATCATATCACTCCTGCAGGTGGGCGGCGCGCTGCTGCTTCTGTTCACTCAGAAGAACACCGGCAGCCGCCTGCTCAGAGAATATTCCGAAAGGGTGATATCGGAAACCAGAGACGCGATACCGCAGGATCCGGACGTTCTGAAAAAGCTCCGGCAGGAGGACATTTATACCGATGATCTGGTGACCTATCTGAACCGAAGCAACTGTTTCCCTGCCTTTGCGGATACGGAAGCGACGTATTTCCCGTCAGGTGAAGAGAAGTTCCGGGCGATGCTTGATGAACTGTCCCGGGCGGAAAAATTCATCTTCATGGAGTATTTCATCATCGAAGAAGGCTATATGTGGGGAAAGATTCTCGAGATCCTGATTGCCAAAGCAAAGGCAGGGGTCGACGTGCGCGTCATGTATGACGGAATGTGCGAGATCTCCACACTGCCGCCCGACTATTATACACTTCTCGAAGCGCAGGGAATAAAAGCGCGGGCCTACGCGCCGATCATGCCGTTTCTTTCTTCGCATTACAACTACAGAGACCACAGGAAGATCTGCGTCATTGACGGAAAAACCGCTTTCAACGGCGGCGTAAATCTGGCTGACGAATACATCAACGAAAGGGAACGGTTCGGCCACTGGAAGGATACGGCTGTCATGCTGAAGGGCGGAGCGGCCAGAAGCTTCACGCTGATGTTTCTGCAGATGTGGAATATGTACGCTGAGCCCAGGGATTACACAGAGGCCCTGATTCCTTACGCTCCGGATGAAACTGTGAAAATCAGCCCTTCAGGATATGTCATTCCATATGCCGACTGTCCGGTTGATGAGGAGAAGGTGGGCGAAATGGTGTATATGGATATCCTGAACCGGGCAGGAAGCTACGTTCACATTATGACTCCGTACCTGATCCTGGACGGGGAGCTGGAGACAGCTCTGCTCTACGCGGGACAGCGGGGTATCGACGTGAAACTGATCCTGCCGGGAATACCGGACAAAAAGCTTCCGTATTCCCTTGCCAAATCCCATTACAGACGGCTGCTGGAGGCAGGGGTGAAAATCTACGAATATACGCCGGGATTTGTTCACGCGAAGGTGTGCGTCAGCGACGATGAAAAAGGCGTGGTCGGAACGATCAACATGGATTACCGCAGTCTGTATCACCATTTTGAATGCGCGACATACATGTACAGATGCAGCTGCATTTCAGATATTGAGCGCGATTTTCAGGAAACCCTGAAGCAATGCAGACAGGTTACTGAAGAAACGATCCGCGGGGAGAAGTCTTTTTATAAGGTTATGGGCCCGGTCATAAAGCTGATCGCGCCGCTTCTTTGACCGCTGATCCCGGAGTCTGATTCCGGGACCGCTGATCCCGGAGATCACAGAAGCGGAAGCTTGTGAAGCACGATCGTGAATATGATCATGCCCAGAAGGGCGAACGGATATGTCGCGCCGTAGCCCGCGGCGGGATCGTCACTGTCCAGGGCGTCGATGGCGGCCCTCAGCGATGACGCTGCTGCCGAACTTATAGACCAGCCAGCCCAAAAACAGTCCTGTGAACAGTGTCCCTGACGTGCTGAAACTGAATCTGCCTATTCTGATTTTGCCTAACAGCAAGCCGGTCGCTACGGTGATAAACATCAGGACAAATGGATCCATGATCAGTTCAAACCAGTCGAATCTCATTTCTGTATCTCCCGGGGAAATTAATTCCAAGGCAATGCTCTTTTGATGAGGCTATTGTACCATTCTATTAGTCAATGATGAATTTATTTTCAGAGAAAAACTCCGATCTGCGGCGGTGGCCGAGGTCCCGGAAATGTTTTGGCGTCATGCCGGTCTGTTTTTTAAACACCCTGGTGAAGTGGCTCTGCGAGCTGAATTTAAGAAGCTCGCTGATTTCTGAAAGGCTGTTTCGGGAGTAGGACAGCAGCCGCATTGCTTCAGCGACTTTTCTCTGTGTTATGAAACTGCTGATGGTTTCTCCGGTTTCATCGTGGAATGTTTTGGACAGATATCCGCGGCTGACAGACAGTTCCTCCGCGATGTCATCGACGCGTAGCGCGGTATAGAGATTTCGCTGGATGATACGGACAGCGTCTCTGATAAGCCGCGTATTCGCCGCAATATCATGGAGCATGGCGACTTCCCGGGTATATGCTATCGCCAGATCCGACTGGAGACGCAGGATGTCCGTGATATTATCCATTTCCTCCATGGCGCGGATGGCGTTAAGCTGATAGTTCAGCGTAAAGCCGCGGTCGAGTCCGCCGCGATGCGCTGCCTTTGCGTACAGCGAACTGCAGAGTATGAAGCAGTCACGGGCGTCTTTGAGTTCATCGCCTGTTATATAAATCCGGAAATGAAAGAGCGGATTGATGCGGAACCACTCCTCAAGAGCGTTAACATCGCCGTGTTCTATGATTCCT
>CADBRP010000040.1 GCA_902797095.1 uncultured Eubacteriales bacterium
CGTGATGAGGCGGAAGGTAGCCCAGGCGGAAAAACCCAGTGTCCGCGCCGCCTCGGCCTGTCCCTTGTCAGCAGCTCCCAGAGCTGAGCGGAGCAGCTCCGCGACATGTGCGGAGACATTCAGCGCGAAAGTGAACACTGCCACCATCAAAGGCTCAAGGCCTGCCCTGGCGAACACGCCATAGTACAGAAGGAGCAGCAGCATCAGCACCGGCGAACCCCGGAGTACGGCGATGTACGCCGAAGCGATACCCCGGACCAGCAAATTCTTCCGGGTGCGCAGCAGGCAAATCATCGCGCCAAGCAGCGTGCCCAGCAGCAGCGCCAGCGCAGAAATCCGGACCGTCATCCATAAGCCGTCCAAAATGGTTTTCCAGGATCCGTTCTTGATCAGGATGACATAAAGCTTGTCTGACAAAGTCAAAATATATCACGATCCTTCTTGCGCAGCATCCTTATCCTTACCGCCTAGTGTTACCTATCATATAGAAAGCGGAAGCCCAGCATGGTGATATCGTCAAACTGCGGCGCTTCGGCCACAAAGGCATCCAGCTCCTGCCGTACTGTGCGCAGAATCGTTTCCGGATCGGCGTCCGGATTCCGGTTCAGCGCCTCCATCATCCGCTCCTCACCGAACAGCTCATTCTGCAGATTGGTCGCTTCGGGAACGCCGTCGGTATAGACGAAGAGGCTGTCGCCCGGATGCAGCTCAAACTCATGCTCTTTGAACTTCATGCCCTCCATGACGGCGAGAGCGGGCGCATGGCGGTACACCACCAGCTCGTATTTTCCACCTGCCCGGCGAACTGTCGGATGCTCATGTCCCGCGTTGACCGCCAGGCCTTTGCCGGTTTTCAGATCCAGAATCGCGAACCAGACCGTCACGAACAGCTCCGCGTCATTGCCCTCACAAAGCTGCCCGTTGACGTATTCCAGCACCTCCGCTGGTCCGCCGCCCATGTGTGCCCGGTTCTTGATCAGGGTCTTGGCGATCACCATAAACAGCGCCGCGGGCATGCCCTTGCCGGACACATCCGCCATTACCAGGCCGATATGGTCCTGATCGAGGAGGAAGAAATCGTAGAAGTCGCCGCCCACCTCCTTGGCCGGATCCATCGTCGCGTAGATATCAAACTCATGGCGGTCCGGGAAGGGCGGAAAAATCCGGGGCAGCATGTCCGCCTGGATCTGGGTAGCCACGTTCAGCTCCGCGCCGATGCGCTCCTTCTCCGCCGTGATCGTCCGGATATTGTCGATGTATTTGACGATATCCTTCTCCATCCCGTGGACGGACTCCGCCAGCTCCTGGATTTCGTCGTTCGTCCGGATATGATCCAGCGGAATAGCTTCCTTCGTCTCCCCAGCCGCGAATTCCGTCACGTTTTCGCGGATCTGGATCAGAGGAACCACAAAGTGGCGCTTCATGTACAGCCAGTATATGGTGGCAAAGACGGCCATGATGCCCAGCGCAATCACAACCATCCACAGGATGTAGCTTTGCAGCACGGTGAGGATGTCCTTCATCCAGATATCCACGATCAGCAGCGCCGCGATATGGCCCTGGCTGTCAGTCACGGGCAAAACGCTCGAGGTCAGATACCCGTATTTCTTCGAATTCCGGACGAGATGGCTCTCCGGCCGTTTCCCCTCCGTGAAAGCCGTCCAGGTTTCCTCGAAATCGGCTTCAATCCTGTCCACCTCGCCGATGCTGACAGTTCCGGAGGAGTCGAAGAGATATCGGATGGTATGATCCTCGCGGGGCACCCCGATGTAAATAAATGCCGCGCCCGAAGACTTCTCCACGGACTTCAGGTACTCGGTGATCTCCGCGTGCTTCTCATCCGCTGTCCAGGTCCGGGCATACCGGGCAACCTGATCCCCGTCCAGATGATCCAGAATGATGTTTCCGACGGCATATCCTTTATCATTGTACATCTTCCGGATGGTGTAGTTGTACTGCAGATAGCCGCTGAGCGTGGTCACCGTGCAGATCAGGGTGGTCATCAGAATGATCCTGATCAGCATCTTCCTGCCGATGCCAAAAGAAAGATAACGGATCTTCTTCAACGTTCTCCCTCTCCTTCCGCCTCATCCAGTTTCTTCACGTAAAACACCGCGTCGCAGATGCAGTGGATTCTTCCGCAGCCCGTGCAGTACAGGGTCAGGCTCTCCCAGGGACGCCGGATCACGCAGACCTCCTGGAAGCCGGCATTCCGGACCATCCCGCCCGCCGGAACGCTGAGATCCGGCTTCCGCCAGGCCGTCACCAGGATCATCCTGGCACCGCGATCCCGCATCACCGGCTCCAGATCCCGGATAAAGGAAGAGCAGAGCCCTTTCCCCTGATACTCCTTCGCCGTGGCGCCCGTCTTGTAAACCCCGACCGGTGTATCTCCGCCGTACTCCTTCAGTGCCTGCGGCCTCTCCCGGACATGCAGCAGCTCCAGCGCTTCGTCCAGGGGGGCCAGGAAGGCATAGAAGAAGGAGACGATCATTCCTTCCCGGTCCGCGTCGGTGACCAC
>CADBRP010000041.1 GCA_902797095.1 uncultured Eubacteriales bacterium
CAAGGACTGGAAGCCCTTCAACAATATGCTGCGCCTGATCAAAAAATACGACGGACTCAGGATATACAGACTGTAAAGGATAAATCACGGGAACGGAAAGGAACGACCGGGAAAGGCATGGAACATACGGATAAAGATAAAGCTGATATGATCGGCCGGAGGATCCCGGTCGTGGCCGGAGTGACGGGGCATCGGGATCTGAGGGAGGAAGACCTGCCTTTGCTTAAGGAGGCTGTCAGGGCGGAACTGAGAAAGATAAAGGAGCAATGCCCTCATTCTCCGCTTCTGCTGCTCAGCAGTCTGGCGGAAGGCGCGGATCAGATCTGCGCCCGGACCGCGCTGGAGGAGGGCTGGGACATTTCCGCGGCACTTCCCATGCCCCTGGAGGAATACGAAAAGGACTTTCAGGGAAGAGCGCTGGAGGAACTTCGCGCGCTCTGCGCTTCCGCCCGGGAGGTTTTTACGGCGCCTGAGACGGAGCCGCGCCGGGAGGGAAGAGACTACTGCTACCGGCAGGCGGGGATATATGTGGCGGAGCACTGCCATGTGCTTCTCGCCCTCTGGGACGGCGCCCCCGCAAAGGCAGACGGGTGCGGGACCGCGGAGACGGTGGAATTCAGGCTCCGCAGAACGTATCTGACCAGTTCGGAGAGCGGGCTGCAGAGACCGGACGGATCCGTGATCCGGATCAGCGCGCAAAGGCGGAGCGGCGCCTCCGCCGCGGGTTCCGGCAGACCTCCTGAGGTCACCTGGTACGGAGAAGAGGAAGCCTGCGGGGAGATCCTCCGGAAAACCGACTCGTTCAACAAAGACTGCTTGGAGCATGACGGCAGCGGTGACTCCGGCATTCCGGTTTCCCGGGAAGATCCCGTCACGAAGAGACTCAACGCGGTATACGCGGCGGCGGACGGCATCAGCGTGAGGAACGCGGCCATCCACCGGCGCACCGTGGCGGCCCTGTCCGTCACCGCGACGCTCCTTACCATGGCTTTCCTGCTGTATGACGAGGTTTATCTGTCTTGGATGATCATGGTCAGCATCTTCATGCTGGCGGCGCTGTTTGCCATAAACCTGATCGCGAACCGGCTGAGAAGCCACAGAAAATATCTGGAGTACCGGATCCTCGCGGAAGGGCTGAGGGTGCAGATCTATCTGCGCGGCGCGGGAATGCGGGATGAAACCGCCAGGATGATGCCATGGTCGCTGCAGCGCAGCACGCCCTGGGTCAGGACAGCGCTGGCAGTCCTTTCCGGCGGTGAGGAACCTCCGGCGAAGCAGTCTGTCCGTGAGCTGTGGATCGAGGATCAAAAAGGCTACCATGAGAAAGCCCTGGAAAAGAATCTCGCGCAGGGAAGGTCCAATGACCGGATCGTCCGCACGGCGCTGGCCTTTATGATCATGACATACGCGGCGACTCTGGTTTTTGAGCTCATCTGGGGAGGCATGTTCTCCGGAGATGTGCGGCTTGCTCCGGAGCAGCTGGATTTCTGCCGTATGATCCTGAAGGTGCTGATGGGAACGCTGTCCGCCGCTACGCTGTTCGCCGGAAATTATTACGGACGGCTGTCGCTGGATGAAAGCGCGGCTGATCACCGGCGGATGATCGAGCTCTACGATCTGGCGCTTCAGCGGATACAGCGGGAGGGAGAAACGGAGAAGCTGCTTGAGCAGCTCGCCAGAGAGGAGCTCGGCGAGAACAGCAGCTGGTATGCGTATCAGAGCATGAACCGGCCGCAGGTCAGCCTGTGACGCGCGGGCTTAACGGGCGGAAATCCGTCTGCCGGGCTTATCGAAACAGTGCTGATCATCTGATTGTGAAGTTTTATAAGAATTACACAAAAAATTTCAAAATAGTTGTTGACAGAACACGAAAGCGGTCGTATTATATATCCAACTTAAGAAAGCAAACCGATGACGGGGAAGTAAAACTGAGAGGCGGTTGCCCAGAGAGTCCGGGACGGTGGGATCCGGATGAACGCAGCTTCAGAATAATGGGCCCCGGAGGGCGAGGTGAAAGGCTTAAAGCCGAGTAGCTGAGACGTGACGCCGGCGTTACGGGCGAGGAGTGTGATGGCACTCTGCAGAGCGGATGCGGATCCGGGTTTCCGGGTTTGCGTCAAACAAGGTGGTACCGCAGGCTGACGCCTGTCCTTGAAATAAGGACAGGCGTTTCTTATTTGGCAGACTTAGAGAAAACGGTCATTCCTGCCTTTGCAGAGACTCCTGAAAGCAAAGAGTTTCATTATGAAAGGAGTCAGAACGATGACAAAGAACAACGAGATCCCGTACAAGATTTTCCTCTCGGAAGACAAGATGCCCAGAGCGTATTACAATGTGCGCGCGGACATGGTGAACAAACCGGCGCCGCTTCTTAACCCCGGCACCGGACAGCCGATGACCGCGGAGGAGCTGGAGGCGGTGTTCTGCAAGGAGCTGGTAGCGCAGGAACTGGACAACGACACCCGTTATATCGAGATCCCGGATGAGATCAGGGATTTCTACAAGATGTACCGGCCGTCACCGCTGGTAAGGGCGTACTGCCTGGAGGAGAAGATGCAGACGCCTGCGAAGATCTATTACAAATTCGAAGGCAGCAACACCAGCGGCAGCCACAAGCTGAATTCCGCCATTGCCCA
>CADBRP010000042.1 GCA_902797095.1 uncultured Eubacteriales bacterium
GAGCTCCCGCCAGCATATCGCCGGCGGCTCCCATCCCGCAGTCCAGATACAGTATTTTCATCGCGAATCACCTCCGCATAATCAGTTCCTTTTCTCCGCAATCATTATACTACAGATTCCCCCGATGTATTCCAAACATGTAGTTTTCGCCGAAATCCTCCCCGCCGCCCCAATGTACCGCCTTTAATACATTCCAAAGCGTTACCAAGTTTTCCTTTTAACCCATTACGAATTAAAATAGACACGTGTATAAAACAAACCATTTGCCTGTGTGCTATCGACTGTAATATAATCCAACAAGGAGGTGTAACAAATCTCCATGAAAGAAAAAAAGCCACTCAATATTCAGATCGGCAGACGTATTGCTGAATCCAGAAACCTGGCAGGACTTACTCAGGAGCAGCTCGCAGAGGCTATCGATGTAACTCCGCAGTATCTCTCTGATCTGGAGAGGGGCGTGGTTGGCACATCCGTTTCTACTTTGATCATTCTATGCAGCAAACTTCATATTTCAAGCGATTACGTCCTTTTCGGGAACACTCGCGAAAACGACGTGTCCATGATCATCGAGCGTATCCGGTTTCTTCCTGAAGACCAGCTTCAAATGGTCGAGCGCAGCATTAATCTTACACTGGAAGCTTTAGAAAAGGATCCAACTTCAGCCCTGCCCGGGAGCAACTGACTTGAGTTTCCGCCAGATTTAAACCGGGGCTTTCTGAGCGCCTTATGTTTCGTATACCCTTTTTTTCAGGACATCCTTCCTTTCCTCTCTCCTTCACAGTCCCTTCGTGATAGAATGAACGCGGTGAATACCATTCAGGAAAGGAGTTTTATTATGCCCGGAAAATCTTTCCGCATCGGACCGATCCGTCCACCCAGCGAAGCGTCCAGCCTGCTTTTGCAGGTCACCAGAGGATGCACCTGGAACCGCTGCAGATTCTGCACGATCTATCGGGACACATCGTTTCAGGCCTTCAGCGCCGACAGCATCAAGAAGGATATCGACAGCATCGCGTCCATCGCGGATACCGTCCGCGGTTACGCAAAGGCAGGCCGGTGGGATCTGGACGCCCTGAACGCGCATCTTGCCTCCATCGAAAATGATGACGAGCGGCAGAGTTTTTATATGGTCGCCTCCTGGCTTCTGAGCGGAGGGGAAAACGTCTTCCTGCAGGACGGCAACACCACCGCCTTAAGCAGCGGCCGGCTCAGCGACGTGCTCGTCTACCTGAAGCAGACATTTCCGCAGATCCGCAGGATCACGTCCTACGGGCGGGCAAGCGAACTCTCCCGCCATGACGCGGCGTATTTCGCCGAGCTTAAAAAGGCAGGTCTCGACCGGATCCACTCGGGATTCGAATCCGGCTCCGACGCCGTGCTGTCCCTGATCGGCAAAGGCACTTCCCAGGAGCAGCAGATCCGGGCCGGAAAAAATGTAAAGGCAGGAGGCATCGAGCTCAGCATCTACTTCATGCCCGGCATCGGAGGTAAGGCCCTCACTGCGGAAAACGCGGAAGGGACCGCGCAGGTGGTAAACGAAGTCCATCCGGATTTTCTCAGGATACGCACCGCCGCCATCAAACCCGGCACGGAGCTTTTTGAGGATTTCAGGGCGGGTTCCTACCGGCTCTGCAGCGACGATGACAAAGTCCGGGAAATCCGCAGGGTCATCACCCTGGCCAAAGGCGCCCCGACCAGCATCGTCAGCGACCACATGGTCAATCTCCTGCAGGAGGTGAACGGCAGGCTGGATACCGACAGCGCTTCGCTCCTCGAAATGATCGACCGCTATCTTGACATGCCCGAAGCCGACCGCCGGACCTTCCAGCTTTTGCGCAGAACGCTCCAGGCCTACGCCCCCGGGGATCTGAAAAACATCCCCGCCGGCCGGCTCGCCGCCCTCCGGGAATCCGTCATGCAGGAATCCGAAGAGAGCTGGAGCGAGCAGATGAACGCCCTGATCGGCCGGTATATCTAATGGACAAAAGCCCGCTAAAAGAGTAAAATGCTGTATAGCGGCTGCCGCAAGGGCAGACCCACAGACAGTGGACATACTGATAAAATACATCCAGAAAAGAGGAGCTTTAATATGAACATCGGCTACAACAGAACCGTCGACTCCGGCAGCTTTGCCGCAGTTATCTTCGCGGACAGCGCCATCGCGGAAACCGGAGTGTTCCCGCCTTTGCAGTATGTGAACGGGCAGACCTGCCTCGCCGGGCTCACCGAAACGCTGCGCAGCGCCGGCGTAAAGGACATCCTCGCCGTAACCGGAGAGCAGGCGGACTCGCTTTCGGAGCAGCTTTCGGCCCTCCGGATTCAGGAGCACCGCAGAAAGAACAGCGAAAGCAGTTTCGCGGCCTCTGCCGCCGAAGGACTTGCAGCGGCAGCCGAAGCCTTTCCGGACGCAAAGGGTTTCTTCCTGATTCCCACCGAATATCCTCTGATCTCGATCCGCAGTCTGCGTGATCTGAGCGGCGCCTGCGAGCAGCCGCTTCAGCCGGACTGCCCGGATGTTCCGGATACCTCGGATGTTCCGGAGAGCGGTGCGGCCTATCCGATTCTGGTTCCCGCCTATGAAGGAAAGGCAGGCCAGCCGATGCTCATCCCTTCAGAATCAGTCGACGGATTCATCGCTGACTGCGCGGCACTGGCTGAAAACGCGGCCGATGCGGATTGCGGCGCGGCCGACGCGGATTGCGGCGCGGCCGGCAAAGCGGCTCTGGATGACCCCGCGGCGCTTACCGACCTTCTGCGCTCCCATCTGGTACGAATCGCGTGCGCCGATGAAGAATGTCTTCTGAGCGTCCGCTGCCCCGGCGGCTTCGAAGCCCTTGACCACTTCGCGGAAAAGGGATTCCGCAGGGAAAAGCTGGACACGCTGTCTGCCATGAAACGGATCTTCCTGATCCGCGCCGGCGAAACTGCCGATGAGGACATGGGTGCCGGCGCAAGTGAATCCGCAGAAATCCTCCGCGGCAGATCGGAAGCCTCCCTTTCTGATGCCGGCAAAGAAAAAGCCGGACAGATCGCGGAAGAGATTTCGGAGACCGTTTCCGATGACGTCTACGCGCAGATCAACTGGGTCGAAGGAGTTTCCCTGGGAAGAGAACCGCTGCCCGCGGTAGAACGCGTTTACTGCAGCCCCCTTCCCCGCGCAAAAGAAACCGCCAGAATCATCGCGGCGAGAATCAATGAAACGTACGGAGATTCCGGAATCCGCGTCTCTATCCATGAATCCGAAGCTCTGACAGAACGCGATTTCGGACTCTGGACCGGAAAGAGTGTTTCCGGCCTGAAGGATGCCTCCGGCCTGAAGGATGCCTCCGGCAAAGGCTTCGCAGATGAAGGATGCGCCGATGAAGGATGCGCCGGAAGCTTCGCCGCATATGAAAAAAATCCCTTCCGCTTCCGCGCGGAGGGAATGAGCGAAGATGCCTACGATCTTCAGTACAGAGCCATGAACGGACTCCGGAGCATTCTGGAAGACGACTTCGCGAAAAACATCATCATCATCACCCACGCTGATATCATCCGCGCCATGGAAAACAATCTGAAAGGACTGCGGATCGATGACAGCTGGGAATCTCTCGCCCCCGGCGAATACAAAGTCTGGGTCGACAAAAAGAGAAGATAGCGCTTCAGCGCACGATGGTGCCCCCGCCCAGCACAGTATCGCCGTCATACAGCACGGCGGCCTGCCCGGGTGTGATTGCCCGCTGAGGCTCATCGAAAAAGATTTCAACAGCCTGCCCGTTCAGGCTGTTTTTTTGTTCCGCGGCTTCCCCATTCCCGCCATTTTTTACAGGGCGCACTACAGCCCACTGCTCCTTCTGCTTATAGCGCAGCCGCACTTTGCAGCGGACCTCCTCCGGAACCTCTCCGGATATCCAGTTGAAATCCACTGCCTTTGCATAAGAAGAAAAGACATCCTGCGGACCGCCCAGGGTGATCCTGTTATTCTCCGCGTCGATGGCGCAGACATAGCGGGGCTCGCCGAAGGACTGCCCCAGATGCTTGTGCTGGCCAATCGTGTAATGAATGATTCCGCGGTGGGAGCCGATCACATTGCCGTCAAGATCGACATAGTCCCCCTCCGGAAAATCCCGGCCGCTGTAACGTCTGATCATGCCGGCGTAATCTCCGTCCGGGACAAAACAGATATCCTGGCTGTCCGGCTTGTCCGCGTTGACGAATCCACTCTTTTCCGCCAGCGCCCGCACCTCGGATTTGTTCAGGCCGCCGAGCGGAAACAGCGTATGCGCAAGCTGATCCTGCGTCAGAGAATATAGAACATAGCTCTGATCCTTGGATTCATCGAGCCCCTTTTTCAAAAGGTACTTTCCTGTCTTTTCATCGCGCTCGATCCGCGCGTAATGGCCGGTCACGATAAACCCGCACTCCAGTTCCCGCGCCCGCCGCAGGAGTTCGCCGAACTTCAGGAAGCGGTTGCAGTCGATGCACGGATTCGGCGTCATTCCGCAGGCGTAGCTTTCCACGAACTTGTCCATGACCCGGCGCCGGAACTGCTCCTTGTAATTAAAAACATAGTACGGCATCCCGAGGCTGCGGGCAACCGCGCCCGCGTCCTGCGTGTCCTCCAGGCTGCAGCACGCTTTGGACGGCTTCCGCTCAATGTCTTCATTTTCGAACAGCTTCATCGTGCACCCGATACACTCGTACCCGGCGTCCTTGATCAGCTTCGCGGCGATGCTGGAATCCACACCGCCGCTCATGGCAATCAGCGCTTTCATTCAATGCTCCTGTGTTCCCAACCAAATCGTTTTTTTTATAATATGTCAGACGGCGGAATCCTGTCAAGAAGCCAAGGCGCGCTCTGGCCTTTTAGAAAGATCCCGCTCGGAAGGTTTTGTTTTACTACAAATCCAAGCCTTATTTTAGAAAGAATCCTGCAGTAATATGCTGTTTTACTAATCTGCGGAGGTTTTTTCCCGTCTCACAGCTCCGTTCATTACATCTTGATGCCGTTCATTACATTTTCAAGTTCTTTTTTTAGTAAACGGCCATCCAGGACAGCTATTCTTACTAAACAGACCCCTGGTTTTGTAGTAAAACAGCCTGCCTTTGCAAGGATCTTACTAATCCGCCGCAGCAGTCGCCCTGGAGATGAA
>CADBRP010000043.1 GCA_902797095.1 uncultured Eubacteriales bacterium
CCTGAGGTCGCGCGGCTCATGGCTTCCGCCGCGATCTCCGCGCCCAAATCCTCGGGCAACGACAGCATCCTGTCCTGGGTCCTGACCGGTGACGATAAGCATGAACTCGCGGAGCATATGCGAAGGATCGGTGAGGAAAGCGGCGTTCCGATCTTTCCGCGGGACGCTGACAATGTCGACGCCAGCGAATGTGTCGTGATCATCGGCGTGAAGTGCCGGCCTTTCGGACTGGATCACTGCGGCCTTTGCGGCTTCGAGAACTGCGGAGCTCTCGCAAAGGCAGGCGGGCGCTGTGTGTTCAATGTCACGGACCTGGGCATCGCGGTCGGGTCTGCTGTCTCTGTCGCCGCGGATCACCGTGTGGACAACCGGGTCATGTACACCGTCGGCCGGGGCGCGATGGAAATGGACTTCATGGATCCGTCCGTGAAGATCTGTTTCGGCATTCCCCTGTCCGTCACCTCCAAGAGCATCTACTATGACCGCGGCCCCGGCAGCGTGCTGGTATAGGAGGCCTTACCCATGAAGATTATTCCCAACATTCCCGGGTTTGCGAAACTGATTTACTGCCTTAAGTATTTCAACGCCTATAAAAAGAAGATCGCATCCGCAAAGGCAGCGGAAAACTATGCCGAAGAGCGCGGATATATCCTGGAGGCCACCTCCACCTGGGGCCCGATGACCATGGATATGTTCGGCAGCACCGTTGAGGTGGAAGGCCTTGACAATCTCCCTGAAGAGGGACCCGTCGTGATCGTCGGAAACCATCAGGGCTACGCGGATATCGCGGCCTACTTCGCCGCCTTCCGCAAATTCCAGTTTGCGTTCGTGGCCAAGAAAGAGCTTTCGAAAATCCCCCTCTACGGCGTCTGGATGGGCCGGATCCGCAGCGTCTTCATTGAACGGAACGATCCCCGCGCTTCGCTGGAGGCGATCAAAGCCGGGGCCGATCTGATCGAAAAGGGTTTTTCCCTCGTGATCTATCCGGAGGGAACCCGGTCCAAAGGCCCGATTCCCGGCCCCTTCATGAAGGGGTCTCTGAAGCTTGCCACAAAACCAGGCGTGCCCATCATCCCGGTCTCGATGCACGGGACCTACAAGATGTATGAGCAGACCGGCGTGCTCTCCCCCGCGAAGATCCGCATCATCGTCCACGAGCCCATCGAAACGAAAGGTATGTCGCGCAAAGAAGAAAAAGGGCTCAACGAAACTGTTGAGCGCATTGTTGTATCCGGCATCCGCCGGCTCGTTGTTGAAGAAGGCGACCTGACTGAAGAGGAATGGAACCGCCAGTACCGGGAGAAGAACGGGCAGGAGCCCCCTCTGTAATGACGAGAAAAGATACGAAAAGAGCTGCGGCTTGATGCTCAAGGCCGCAGCTCTTTTTTTCGTTTTTCGGTTCTTTCTTCAGTCTTTCTTCAGCTCCTGTCCGCCAGGCCGGACGGCCCGCCTTTTCTGCCGGATCAGAATCCCAGGCCGAAAGTATTCCTGACACGCTTCATCGTCTTTTCGGCGATGGCGCCGGCGCGTTCCGCGCCGTCCCTTAAGACTGCCTTCAGTTCATCTGATTCACGGATCTCAGCGTAATTCTCCTTGATGGGACGGAGCGCTTCCTGCGTTACCGCCACCAGTTCCTTCTTCAGATCTCCATATCCTCTCCATGTCTGTTCCGCCAGGATATCCTCAACAGATTTTCCGGAAAGGGCGCTGTAGATATTCAGGAGATTGGTGACGCCGGGCTTGTTCTCCGGATCGAACCGGATCTCGCCATCGGAATCCGTGGTGGCGCGCATGATGGATTTCTTGATCTTGCTGTCCTCGTCCAGCAGGGAGATCCTGCTGTGGACATTCAGCGCGCTCTTGCTCATCTTGGCTGTGGGATCATCCAGCGCCATGATGCGGGCGCCCGCCTTCATGAACCTTCCCTCCGGAACCACGAAGGTGTCCGGGAAGCGGTGATTGACCCGGATGGCGATGTCCCTGCAGAGCTCGATGTGCTGCTTCTGGTCATTGCCCACCGGAACCACGTCCGTATCATAAAGCAGGATATCCGCAGCCATCAGCACCGGGTATGTCAGAAGGCCCGTGCCGACGGATTCCTTTCC
>CADBRP010000044.1 GCA_902797095.1 uncultured Eubacteriales bacterium
CAGCGCCCTCTCAGCGCCCTCTTTTATACAACTGTTTCACTTAAGGTGTCTCGGTCAGCTGGGTCTTGCGGTTTTCCGCTTCCACGGCGGCTTCCAGATCCGCTTTTGTAAGCTCTGAAAGCGTGTCGTCGGAAACCTCGCCGCTCTTTTCGGGATCCGAGATGTCTGAAGACTTCGCGAGCCGGTCGGCCTGACGGCTGATCGCTTTTTCAAAAATATTTCTGGCAGTCCTTCCGTTTCCGAAATGAGAATCCCTGTGCTCATACATGTCATTCAGCTGGATGAGCAGCCAGCTCTCCGCCTCTTCGTTCAGATGGTAACCGTTGGAATCACAGAAGCGTTTGAATATCTTCAGCAGCTCCTCTCCGGTGTAATCCGGGAATTCAAAGAACTTGCTGAACCGGGAACGGAAGCCCGGGTTCGACTCAATGAATGTATGCATCAGCTCGGTATATCCGGCTACGATCACGATGATCTCATCCCTGTGGTCCTCCATGGCCTTCAGGATCGTCTCGACGGCTTCCTTTCCGAAGCTGTCCTGCTGGTCATTTACCAGGGCGTACGCCTCGTCGATGAACAGCACGCCGCCCATAGCCTGCTCGATCACCTCCATGGTCTTGAGCGCGGTCTGACCGGTATAGCCGGCTACCAGCCTTCCCCGGTCCGCCTCCACCAGCTGCCCTTTCGGCAGGATTCCGATCCGGTGATACAGACCGGCCACCAGACGGGCGACCGTCGTTTTTCCGGTTCCGGGATTCCCGGTGAATACCAGATGATAGGAGATCGCGGGCACATTCAGTCCTCTCTCCTCACGCATCTTTGTGATCTTGATGAAGTTCATAAGACTGTGGATGTCTTCCTTGATGCTCTCAAGTCCAACCAGCCCGTCCAACTCCTCCATCAGTTCCTCCATGGTCCGGGTGTCTTCTTTGACCTCCACCTGGCTGAAGTTCTGCTGCGCCTGTCCGGAAACGTTTCTGCCCGGACCGCCGTTAGCCAGCGGCACCGCGAACGGATCCTCTGAATCCGGTCCGCCCGGAACCGCTCCTCCCGCTCCTCCGGTTTTTCCGGGGTTCTTTCCCGAATCTCCTGTCCTCAGATTCTCCGGGCGCAGGAAATCCCTGTCCAACGCGTCAAAGACGACCTCCGTATCCACATCCGCCTGGCTTTTCGGGTCGATGTAGCTTTCTTCATTGAGAGGCGTGGTCTTTTCCCGGATTCTGGCGGTCGCGTAATCGATCTTCACTCCCTGACCGATCGCGTAAGTCATGAGCTTCTTCATTTCCGCTGAAACAGCACCGGATTCTTCAACCGTAAAGTCGCCGTTGATGCAGGCCGCGCCTACCAGCAGGGATTTGAAATCATCCACGAAATCCCGGGCGTGATGCGAACTCTTTCCGAAATCCGCCTCGACCATGCGCGCGAAAAAGACAGGCACTCCTGAGTTGCCGATGCTTTCCAGCTGGTCCACCATGGCTCTGGTGATCTGCACCGGCGTCCTGGACTTGCCGCTGATGGCTTCGACTGCCTTTGCGTAATCCTCTGAATATCTTCCGTTATGACCCCAGATCCTGAGGATCACGGACAATGTGTAGTTCTCATATTCCTCCGCGGGGCCGTCCTTCAGGAACGGCTCGATCTGCTCGCGCAGTTTCCGGAATTCATATGTAAGCTGTTCAAATCGATCCATTTTTTATCACTCTCCGCTGCCATTGTAACACATTCGGGACATAATCGTATACCACCGCGTGGAGATATCCTGATGAAACCGGCCGGAGCGCGAGGACGGACCTCGAGGACGGGACGCGCCCGCCCCACCCGCAATAAAAAACGGAGCGGCAGGTCCGCTCCGTTTATTAAGCAATTATGCCGCAGATACTTATCTGCCAACTACCAGGGCTGTTCCCATACCACCGCCGATGCAGAGAGTTGCGAGACCCTTCTTCGCGTCTCTTCTCTTCATCTCATACAGCAGGGTGACCAGGATTCTGCAGCCGGATGCTCCGATCGGGTGACCCAGAGCGATCGCGCCGCCGTTTACGTTGGTCTTCTCAGGATCAAGTCCCAGATCCTTTCTGACTGCCAGAGACTGTGCAGCAAACGCTTCGTTCGCTTCTACCAGATCCATATCCTCGATGGTCAGTCCAGCCTTTTCAAGAGCCTTCTTGGAGGACGGAACCGGGCCAACGCCCATGATGGACGGATCAACGCCTGCGGAAGCATAGGAGAGAATTGTTGCCAGAGGCTCAATTCCGAGCTCATCAGCCTTTTCCTTGGACATAACTACGACTGCAGCGCCGGAGTCATTGATTCCGGAAGCGTTAGCAGCAGTTACGACACCGCCGTCTCTCTTGAATGCCGGCTTAAGCTTCGCGACCTTTTCCATCGTGGATCCACGAGTCAGGTGCTCATCTCTGTTGAAGATGATCGGGTCTTTCTTTCTCTGCGGAACTTCGACCGGAACGATTTCTTCGTCAAATACGCCGCCGTCAACAGCCTTCTCAGCTCTCTGCTGGGAGATTACGGAGAACTCATCCAGTTCTTCTCTTGTGATTCCCCACTGCTCAGCAACGTTCTCAGCAGTCATACCCATGTGGTAGTTGTTGAATGCGTCCCAAAGGCCGTCGTTTACCATCATGTCAACCATGTTAGCGTTGAACATTCTGGCTCCCCATCTTGCTGCCGGCATAGCGTAAGCTGTAGCG
>CADBRP010000045.1 GCA_902797095.1 uncultured Eubacteriales bacterium
CGGCCTTGGATTATTTTCAAAAGCAGTTCTCAGATTCCAACTTATCTCTCAGGACACCCACTATCAAAGGCCCTGAAAAAGGTGTTTCTTGGACTTTTTATGGGATCGCGCTTATTATCCAATTTTCAGCGGTCAAATCTTGGAATATCCTGCCGCTTGAAGGCGATCATCCAAAAGCCGAAGGAAAAAGGCCTCCTGAAAGGCTCTTGAAGAACAGCATTTTGGAATCTGCGGCGCCTCGAAACAGATAATCCAACATTTCCAGGCAGAGACACCACAGTCCACGATGCTGATGCCTGAAGAAGGTACGAAGTTTCTGATATTGAAGGGAAGTTCCAACTTCATGGAACCATGCCTCCTTGCACGCCGTCACCGCCGCCTACTGTGCGCCCTCAATAGTGTCCGCTGTATACAGCGGGCTGTTGGCCGCGCCTTCCCCGATCTTCTGCAGATAATCGGACAGTTCTTTATAATCCGCAGTCTGCTCGGCGTCCTCTGTATTCCAGCGCACGTTCGTCGGATAGATCGCGACGAAGCGCTTATTTACATTTTTTCCCACTCCGGCGATGTGGTAATTCGGGATCTGCTTATAAGAATCATCGTTCATATCATACGCCTTGATCGTCACGAGATCGCCGCCGCGGCCTTCCTGCCGGGCCGCCCACAGGTAGAACGTGACCGAATCCCCGGAGGCTTCGTAGCTGTACTTGTCGTTATTTGGCATGATGATCATGAAATCGTTGAAATAGATATAAACGATGCTTCCGTCCGGCGAAGCGTTCTTGTACGCGCCTTTTTCAATATCATATGAAGATCCCGCCGAGGAACTCTCTGAAGTTGCCTCGGTGGTCTCTTTTGCAGACGATTCAGAGGTTTCCTCTTCGGATGCCTTCGTCGCCTCCGTGCTCTCCAGTTTTTCCGCGATCAGACCGTCGATGTAGCTTTTGAGGGATGAGAGATCGTCCACCTGGTACCTTTTGCCGCCGTCCAGGGCCACGATGTCTCCCGCGAAGGAAAACGCGAGCATCTCATCACCCGCGTTGACTTTGATGCTGAGGTCGTCATCCAGAGTGTCCATATCCGTTTCACCGGTGATCTCAACGTCTTTGAGCCGCAGGTAGATATCCTCCACCTTGGCGGCATCCGTGACCGTGTCCTGCGAAACGCCGTCCTCGGTCGCGCGGAAATATTCTACAGAACTGATATCGGAAGCCGAAAGAGCCCGAAGGGCCTCCATCGCGGGCCACTCATACTCTGCGCTTTCTGAGCCGCAGGCAGAAAGCGATACCGCGATCGCCAGCAGCGATACCATCATGAACACATATAGCCTCTTACCGTTCCTTTTCATTTCTTCGTCTCCCGTTCGCTATACTTCCAGCGCATGCAGATACAGTTCTCTGTTCGTCGCTATTTTATTTCCGTTCTCATCCCGGTCGATGTCCTCCATTCCGATGCGCCAGCTGTGGCCTTTCGCTTTCGCCCAGCGGATGACATCCCAGGTGTAGATATCCTCACCGTGGATCACGCATTCCACGCCGGGGTATCTCCCGTTCAGGTATTCATAGATATTCCGGGCCTTTTGAACCGTCGCCGCGCCGTCCTTCTCCCCGCTGACCTCGATCAGCACACGGCAGGCCTTCTCAATATAATCCTTCTCAACAAACGTATAAGCATCGTCTATGGTGAAGCAGGCGATCTCCATCGGCACGCCTTTGCTGTTCAGAAGCTCCACCAGCTCATCACATCCCTCTTCCGGAATGTTGACCGAGATGTAATCCGGTTTCCATCCGTCCCATCTGCTGATCTGTTCAAGGCGCATCCCGCTCGTTCTGCCGTACAGAAGAGGCGATCCAATACCGATCTGAATGCCCGGGAACATTGCTTTGAGCGCTTCGAACTGCGGCTGCACGATGCTCTGCTCCAGAGTATCGTTCCCCTCATCATCCCTGAAGTGGATATGGAAATACTCCAATCCCTGCGATACGAACCATCTGAGTTCCTCCGCATATTCATCCACTGTGGCTGGAACATCGGGATCCTGACTTTTCGGCATGCCGCCGTTCAGAGCGATCTTGATCATGGCCGTCACCTCCTTTTCGTATAGTTATAGTCATTTTTCTCCGCGGATCCCGGATCAGGAATGCCGGTCCGCGGAATCGTCACTGCTTCCCCTCTCCTTTCAGGTTGCGGAGCGCATCTTCGTTGTTCCCGATGATCATGCCTGCCTTTTCACAGGTCAGCAATTCGCCGCAGTCACCGCAGGTCTCATGATTTTTCGCCATGGCGCACTGCCGGATCGGACAAAGCGAATCACAGTACGGGGTCTTCACACCCTCGATTCGGCAGCCGGTGCAGTTGATCATCTCCGGCGTGATCTCCACACCGTTCAGCCGGGACCATTCTTCCGCAACCTCCGCGCGCAGGCCATCGTCATCATTGATCGTTGCCAGGCGGGCTTCACACGCCTCGCAGTCCAGCCCGCAGTATGCGATGTAATCGTTCATTATCGAGTCCTCCCTTTTGGTTTTATTCCGGCCGCATCAGCAAAGTCTGCAAATTCCACGGATCTGCAGATGAGACAGCTCATCCGTGGAATTATCACTCCTGACCGGACCCGGCGGACGATCTGTCCCCTGTACTTCCGGTCCTTTTCTTTATCATTCCCGACAGACTGCTCCCTGCAGCTGCCGCGAGGAGGATCCAGGGCACCAGCCGCAGCGGAAAACAGATCAGAAGCAGCATCGATACTGCCAGCGGTTTTCTCATCTGCGCGCCCAGTGCCGCTGCTGTCACCGCGGCGGAAGCAAATACCGCGTGGCCCGCGATGGATCCGGGATCTGCGATCCCTCCGATATTTCCGAACGCCGTCATTGCCAGGGCGAATCCCATGCAGGCGCATGCAAAGATCAGCGGGAAGAAGTGTCCTCCCTTCATCCCGAATTCTATGCAGAACGCCGTCATGAAGATCTTCAGCAGGCAGATCCCGAGAAGCAGCAGCGGTCCATAAGAGACAAAGGTCTCCGGCAGGCTCCCCATCTGATCCTCACCGGAAAACAGCACAACGGGCGCAACGAGGGAAAGCGTTCCGACGCAAATTCCGCATATCGTTTCCCGCAGCACCTGAGGGATCCGCCGCGCCGCTTCCTTTGTCAGTTTTTCCGCTCCCGCAAAGGCAGCAAACAGCAGGAGTCCCGCCGGGATATACATCAGCAGCAGCGCATAATCCGCCGGACCTGTCTTTGGATCGGAAAAGGACGGAAAACCTGTTCCCGCCTGGCCAAACAGCGCCCGCAGGGCTGCCATCACGAGAAATGCCCCTGCCAGTGACAGAGCATACAGTATCAGCTTTTCCGCTCTCGGGATCGATCGCTCCTCTGCCGCGGCTTCCGGCAAAACGGATATTGTCTCCCACCCAGCAGCAGAGACCGGCCACGATGCCGGTGAGCCCTGCCTCAGGTCCCACACTGGCGCCGAACACAAGGGGGATCAGCGCGCAGAAGATCATTGCCGGCATCGGACGGAAGGGATAATGCTTTTCCCTTTTGATCCGGCCGAGCACCACCGGAAGTTCCTCAGGATAACTGCCGTACCGCCTGTGTAGAAGGCCCATGGCAAGGCCCGCCGCCGCGCACAGCAGTACCCGGCCATAACCGGGCATTCCTGCCTGCGGCAGCGTTTCCCAGATAAACTGCGTACAGACCGAAGCCGCCTTCATAAAACACCAGACCACCGCTCCGGCTGTCCCGCCGAGCAATATCGTCAGCACAGCCAGCTTCACATGATTTCCGGCTGTATGCTGAGGGCATCCTCCCGGGGCGTTCCCCTCCCCTGATATTCTCTTTTGCCTGTCTTTCCCTTCCGGCATGATCACTTCAACTTTCCTTATTGTTATGCTTGGTCTTCTTTGGTTAACAATGCACTATTTTCGCACCTTCGTCAATCTCAAAAATGCAAACAGATTTGAAAATCCTGCTTTTTTATCCGGCATCCCGGTGCGGTACCCGTTCAGAGGCTCTTATATGCACCTGTAGAACAAAAGATTTTCATAAAAGCGATTTTTTATCCTAAACAACCCGTTTCCCGGATAAAAAATCTCTGTTTCAAATTTGATTTGCACTTTTTGCCAAAATATGGCAGATTTAAAAATCCCTGAGAATAGTCCAACATTGGACCTTAATAACAGGCGATATCCGAGCGGATCTGAACGGTTCTTGGATTATCTGAC
>CADBRP010000046.1 GCA_902797095.1 uncultured Eubacteriales bacterium
GTATCCGGACTCTCATATCTGCGGATCAGCTCCATGATCTGCGGCAGATAGTATCTGTACAGCTTTCTGATGCTGTTCTTTTCTCTCAGGTCAGAATCCTTCTCCATCCTTTCATTGATCCTACGGAGCGATCCCTCCAGCCCGTAAAGATATCCGCGGACATCGTCATCCGTCGTGCGGGCGATGGCTTCGCGAATCATATCCAGATCAGACATCTTAGCCTGCTCCTTCGGCTTCGCAGACTCCTTCGGCTTTGCTTCTTTTTCAGGCTCCTTTTCCTGCCACTGCTGTGGTTCGGGCTTTGCCTCAGGCTTCTTGGGTTCCACCTTCGGCAGCGGTTTCAGCGGCTGTCCTCCGCTGGACATGACGAGAAGCTCCCGCTCAGCGTCAATGTACGCCTCGATGTTGTAGTTCGGCCCGATGAAAAAATCGCTGTGGATCATTTTCTGAAGATCGGAATAGACCGTCTTTTCCGAAAGCCCCATGCGCTCCGCGATCATGGGAATCGAAGTGTTGCCGCGGTTGTCGATGATCGCTTCATAACGGTCCCACTTGCCCACCTGCCTTTTCGCCAGCAGCAAAAGCAGGATCCCCGGGATCAGAAAAATCAGCGAATCTGCCAGTCCCTCCGGCGACAGAGCCCCGATCTCCGCGAACAGCGACAGCCCGCCGAGCACCGTCAGGATCCAGCCCCAGACTTTCTTCGTCCTCGCGGTCCTCTTGTTTCTGATCTTCTTTAACCTGATTTTGTTGTAATATAAATTATCCATGAGTTCCTCCCGATGCCGTTCACCGGTCCCGTATGCTCATTCAGCGTTCATTCTCTGCACAATAGTATACTACAAGTTTCCGGATTATTGAATGGTTCATTGTTATCGGTTATACTGTTGTTACCAGTTTTTACGGCTTTCCTGCCGGGAAAGGATCTGCAGGTAAAATGAATTATAAAGAATATATGCTGCGCATCGATTCGCTGACAGTTTTCAGCGAACTGAAGCGCGATCCGGTGATCAGCGGCCTTCATCAGCTGTTCAGAAGCCTCGGCGAATCGGGCAGCCTTACGGTATCCGGACAGGTGCGCGCCTACAGCGATGTCCTCTCCGCGCTCTACCCTGTAACCGCCGATCTCAGCCAGTACATCCGCAATCTCGTGCTCACTGACGACAACTTTTATGTCCGCGCTGTCGCAGCGGGAGAGCCGCTGGCCGATGAGATCCTCACCGCCGCGCGCAGGGAGCTGAACATTTTGGAAGATCTCGCTTCCCTTCCTGCCGGGGATGTCAAGGAGGAGATCCGCTACGACGGCCTTCTTCCCTCATGGAGCAACAGCCCGGTCCATCTGATCACTGATTTTATGCAAAAGCTGGAGAGGCTGCCTGTTACAGGCTATGGCATATTCTCACGCTATCAGTTCTTCCGCATCTCGGAGGGCGAGATCATCCCGGTCGCGCATCCGGACGCCCAGTCCCTTGACGAGCTGTTCGGCTATGAACGGGAACAGGAGCTGATCATCCGCAACACAAAGGCGCTTCTTGACGGTACCGGAGCGAGCAACATGCTGCTTTACGGAGACGCCGGAACAGGCAAAAGCTCTACGATCAAAGCGGTCGTAAAGGAATACGCGGACCAGGGGCTCCGCATCATCGAACTCAAAAAGAACCAGCTTTTCCAGGTCCCGGATATCCTGGAACAGCTCGCTTCCAATCCGCTTAAGTTCATATTGTTTATTGACGATCTGAGTTTTCAGGAGAATGATGACAATTTTTCCGCCCTCAAGGCAGCTCTTGAGGGAAGTGTCGCCGGCTGCGGCCTGAATACGGTGATCTACGCCACCAGCAACCGCAGGCATCTGGTCAGGGAGACCTTTTCCGACCGGCAGGGCGACGATCTTCATGTCAACGATACGCTGCAGGAAACCATGAGTCTGGCAGCGCGCTTCGGTCTGACCATCACCTTCCAGAGGCCTGACAAGGAAGAATATCTGGATATCGTCCGCTCTCTGGCGAAGGAATACGGCGTGGATATGCCGGATGATGAGCTTGTCCGCAAGGCGGAGGCACACGCGATCCGCAGCGCGGGCAGAAGCCCCAGAACCGCGAAGCA
>CADBRP010000047.1 GCA_902797095.1 uncultured Eubacteriales bacterium
GATCCCCGATTCCCCCAGCTCGATGGCAAACAGCAGCCTGCGGTCCCTCAGGTCCGCGTTTCCGATCTCTTCGATCGTTTCCAGCACTTCATATTCCCTGCCTTTGAGCCCGTAGTCCAGCACATCCGTCAGGCGCAGCGTTTTTTCACTGTCCATGCATCTGGGGCGAACCACTGTGATTTTCCTTTTGTTATCCCCCTTGTTCATCATACGATCCTTTCCAGATTCCTGTATGCTTTCTCGATGCGGCCGTACAGCCGCTCATCCAGAGGAAGGTCCTCCACCAGAAGCCCTCCTTCCGCGCGGCGGTTGCGCATCCCCAGAAACGCGCCTGCCGCGGATCTCCCGTCCCCGTCTCCGCCGAACCAGGCGGAGCTGTACTGCCAGCGCCCTCTTAAGTTCTCCAGGATGGACAGGGCCCCGGATGTCACCGCCGGAGCGATGTACGGCTTGAACCCCAGTTCCCGGATCCTGAGATTGGCTGACGTCGTAAGCCGCGTCAGTCGCAGCGACGCCTCTTCGTTATAATCCATCACACTGTTGGCAACGACCAGATCCTCCCCGTGGGGACCGAAGACCCGGCCTTCCGTAAGATAGGAGGCCATCGCCAGGGACACCGCGCGCCGCGGCTCCCCAGTCTGTCCCGCGTCTGAGGCGGCGGCTTTCTCCGCCTGCCTCGCGAAATACGCCGCTCTCCCGTTCATGACGCCCAGCCCGAACCCCTGGACCCGGCGCGCGGGGATCCCTCCCCGGACCGCGCCCGCGCACAGGGGATCAACAGGGTCGGAAACTACAAAAAATTCCCCCTCATAACCTGATCCCGCGGCCTGCGCCGCGTATCCCGAGACCAGCTCCATATTCTTCTCCAGCTGCGCCATCCTTACGTCCACATCCTTCTGCGACAGATCCGGGACGCCGCGGGACGCGCAGAATACGAACACATCACAGTCAAACAGATCCCGGGTCTCAGTCGGGATGACCCGAGGCAGGGCATGCGGATCCCCCGGCAGGGAGATCTGGTTCAGTTCCTGCTCCCAGCGCGAAAGCGCCGTCTCACTGATATCGCATATCCCGATACCGGAAACGACATCCCCTCCGGTCAGTTTCATGGCCAGCGCCAGCGTGCCGCCGACATCTCCCATGGCGAGGATGTTGATCCGCAGCTTTTTTCCGCGGTGATCCCGGTATCCGGGGATCAGGAACGTGTTCTCCGGGATCCCTCCCGGCCCGCTTTGCGCCGCGCCGGGCCCGCCTTCACGCGGGCCAGTATAAAGTTCATGAAGTCTTCTCAAAGCATCCCTCTCATTCTCTGCAGGCGTTCGATATCATCCTCGATGTACGCGCTGGCGGCGTTGGTCCGGTCAAAATCCAGGCAGCGCCCCACATCCGTCAGCTTCGGCGCGATGACCGCTTCAGAAAGCCTCTGCAGGGTCAGCTTTTTCTGAAATATCCTCTGGTATTCTGACTCCAGCGCCTTCATGATGTCCCGGGCGTTCTCCAGGCAGACCATGGAGAACTCATAGATTGCTTCCCGGCTGCAGCGTCTCACCAGAAACGGCGCGGCCATATAGGGAAGAATCATGTTGATCGCTGTCAGATCGTCCGCGATGGTCCCCGTATGCCGTTCCACTCCGTCGCCGCCGATAAACGGATACAGTGTGGACTCAACGAACCAGGCTTTCAGGTTCGGGATGAAATAGACGCTGTCCGCGCTGCGGCCCTGCTCGGCCATCAGATCCCTGCCGCTCCCGGACATGATGCCGGTCAGGATCTTGTGCACCTCAACTTCGTTCTCGTTGAGGATCGGATCCAGCCGCCGGAGCCTGTATCCGTTGTGCAGGAGGTCATCCACCAGGATCACCGGCCTGCGGAAGGAACGGATCGTCCGCACCTGGTCCTCGATGCCCGCGTAATTCGGGTATTCACGGATCCTGAAATCGCGCAGATCCGGCGAGAAGCTTTTTTCAAGATGCAGCGTCTTCGTTACCGTATTGGGCGCCGCCATCCCGTTCAGGATCTTCCCGAAGGGAACGCACATGTACGGCCCCAGGACCCTCTTTTTCTGTTCTTCCGCCGGGACCCCGTTCTCCGCTGTGATGCGGCGTATCAGCTTGTGATGCATCACTGTGGAATTAAAGGAAAGGATCAGCGTGTCCGGGAACAGACCGGTCAGCGAGTGCTGCAGTCTGATCTGCGCCCTGCGCAGCGCCTCCTCCACCTTCGGGTTTTTGTTGAACGGGCTTTTGAGCACGGTGTTCATGTTCTGGATCACCGTGACCGGGCTTCGCATGTCCACACCGTAACAGCCCGTCCTCTGATCCCCGATCCGGATCTCCCGGAAGCCCTGCCGCAGCAGCGTATCGATGATCCCCGGCCGTACATCCTGCGGATCCGCCGCATGGAAAATGGCGTAGGTATAATCATCCTTCAGCGCCTCTGAAAGCACCTCCGTCAGGATCAGCTGCCAGACGTCCGCCTCCACTGCTGATTCATCCGCCTCCATATGATGGATGATCAGGCTGCGGCCTGCCGCCTTTTCCCTTACATAAGCCGCCAGGCCGGCGTCTCCGAATTCCTCGTAAAGGTGCGCCGTCTCCACCGGATGCACCAGGGCGCGGGCGATCATAGCATCGTCCCGGCTTCCGTCGGTGATGCCGACCGCCTCCAGGACTCCCTGCGTCCTCACCGTACGAAAATTCAGGTTCCGGGCGGAAAGGATGAATTTATATATCGGCTGGCGCAGGTAAAGCGCGTTGTCGTAAATGTAGCTCTGCACCACGGGATCGATCAGATTGGCGATATCCCGGTTGTTGTCGATGTTGTCCCGGATCCTGGAGGAACTGATGTCCTCGAGGTGCACCGGAAGCTTCAGCTCCAGCACCCTGCCGGAGATCTTCGCTTTTCCCGCCTCGTAATTCTGCTCCGCTTCCTCTCCGCGTTCAGCGGTCTCCCTGCGGAACACGATATGGTTAAGGCTGTGGATCGAATCAGGCTGCGGGTCTCTGCGGTAGGAGCTGGCGTTGGCGATGACGTCGCTGCCGACGATGATATAGATATCCTTGCCGGCAAGCAGGCGCTTCAGCTTCCTGACATCTTCGGGATTCGCGATATTGACGGGCTGGTCATCCGGAAAAATATAGACGCCCGTCTCATCGGCGCAGGACATGCTCATGATCTTCTTGCGGTAGAGTCTTGCCTGGGTATTCTTCGACCAGGAGAATTCATCCAGCGCCAGGTAAACTTCATATCCCTCGTCCCGGATCGCCGTGACGATGCCTTTGTGGCCGAGGGAGAACGGATCGAAGGTCCCCGGGAAGAAGGCAGCCTTGCGGACCTCCCGCAAAGGCAGGTCGCCGCGGAAGAACTGATAGTCTGAAATGAACCTGTAGATATGGTTCAGCGACGCGGCGTTGTTGAAAAACCGCAGCGTATCCCCCTCTCTGTCCTCGATGAGGGTCAGCATCTTCTTGTGGAGAACGCGGAAGATCTCCGCCTTTTCATCCAGTGTCAGAAGATCCGTTCCGAAGATCATTTTCCCGAACACCAGAAATCCCTGCTGGCTTACCTCCTCATGGTAGTTGGCCATGCCGGAAAGCAGCATGCCGATGATCTTCTCGCGGCGGCGCTGGTGATCCCGCTCGGATTCCGGGAACCTTTCCCTGTAGCTGCTGTAATTTCGCAGCATGATCCCCAGAGTGTCCAGCGTGACGCTGGCCACCTTATCGTTATCGTTCTGCAGCAGATTCTGCAGCTCGTACATGACTTCGCTGAGCTCCTCAGGATGCAGATGCATGATCATGACGCCCAGGTATTCCGGAATGTATTTCGCGAACTGATGCTCGCTGATCTCCAGCCCCTTCGTCAGTTCTATGACGATCTCATGGCGCTGCTCCCTGGTCATCATGTCCACGATCTGCAGCAGGCTCTGCCCGGCCTTGTGCCGCACCGTGACACGCTCGCTGACCTTCAGCAGGTTGGACAGGTGGGTGGCGATATAGAAGACCTCCTGGCGGCGGCCCTCCCTCAGCTCATCCAGCATGACCTCGATGTTCACCGCCTTGATGACCCACGGCGTATCCACCTTCAGATCGTCACGGAAGATATCCGAATTCGACTCCTCCAGCTGAGCCAGCTCTTTGCGGTACTCGCCCGTCAGCCGCCCCTTCAGGCCCAGCGCCTCCCGGGTCCTGTACTTCAGATAGACCACGCTGACCATCTGATCCTCCTCCATGGGGATCCCGATCAGTTCCTCCAGCATCCCGCTGATCCCTGGCGTCAGCTGTTCAGGGCTCCCGCCCGCCGCCAGCCGGTGAATGATCCGCAGCGCTGAGATCCGGATCTCCCGGGAATCTTCCGGATGCGACATCGCGTCTTTGCAGAACCGCAGAATCGACGTGATCTGCTCCGTGTGAAGGTAACGCAGATCCACTTCCAGAGCGGTATCCAGCAGGATGAAGATCATCGCCGCGCTGCGCCCTTCACATGTCAGGCATTCAATAAACTGCTGCAGATAACCGTCCCTGTTCATTTCATCCGCATGGGCGAGCAGGGTCTCCATGGTGAATTTCAGTGAATAGCCGATCCAGCGCTGCTGCCGGTCCGTTCTCTTCAGATCCGGCTCCGTCACGATCCTCAGATGCTCCTCCCAGAGCTGTCTGCTGTCGATCCTCTCCTCCGGGATCCGGATCCCCGCGGGCAGTTCCTTACGGTATTTTTCATCGTATCCCGCGATGATCCTGCCGATAAGCGCCGCGGCCTGCCGGCGGATATCGCCGCCCCGGATCACCAGAAGCTCCCGCAGGAACGCGATGGTCATCTGCTTCTGCGCCGCGGTCATATATGTGAAATATTCTTCCAGGGTATTCAGATACGCCCGGATGTTCTTCCAGTTCCGCCCGCTTCTCGCTTCCTCCAGCAGGTCGCTGAAATCGCTCTCGCTCTCAAAGCGGTTCATCACCTTGATATTGTGCTCTATCGCCAGGTATTTCAGACGCTCCTTGGCCGCCTCCGCGTCCAGAAGGGCAGCGTCCATCCACAGGCGTTCCTCCGCCGCGGCGTGATCGGGGTCCGGATCGACGCCGATGCTGACCATGTACTGTTCAAAATCGCGGAGCTTCGCGTATACCCGCTCATACCTGCTCCGTTTGGCGCTGTCCACGTTCTCCAGCTTGTTCAGGATCACATCGAAGGCCTCCCGCAGCGAATAGAACCGCGTGATTTCCCTTCCGTTTTCGTCCCGGCCGCTCTTGACCCGGAAATCGGCGTAGATCAGAAGCAGGTTCTCGCAGGACAGGTTTTCCAGCTCCAGATCCCAGGTGGAATGGTTGCTGGCGATGTGCGCGATGCCGGGCATGCCCATCCGCAGGAGGAACTCGTCGGTGTAATAGTAGTGCAGGTGCGGAAGCCGGACCACTTCGTCTTCCCTGCAGCCGAACTTTCCGATATCATGGGTGGCCGCAGCGGCCGAGACCATCGCCAGATCCACTGGGACGCGGCGGCGGACCAGCTGCCTTGCCATGTGCATGGCAATATAATGGACGCCGGCCACATGCCCCAGCGTGTTGAACGGCGTGACCGCCGACGCGATGGCGTGGAATTCATGAAAATAGTATTCCCTGCAGCAGTCCAGAAAACGGGAATACTCGTTTCCCGAAACGCACTTGCGCGCTTCCGTCTCCGTCAGCAGATCGATGTCGAAGGTCCTGTCAAAAGGCCTGGTCCGCCTTTCCTGCAGCAGGATCAGGCGCAGCAGCTCGCACAGCAGGAAGGCCCCCGGGCGCTCACGGCTGCTGAACGCCTTCGCGTCCTGTGGCGGAAACATCCGCTGCCTCATGGTCTCATAGGTGTATTCCAGCCAGTCCCCTCCGGCAGGCGCCTGTTCGATCTCGCCCGCCTCACACAGCGCGTCGAGCAAAGGCAGGACGACCTCCGTCAAAGCGCGGATATCCGCCGGCTCTCTCCCTGTCATGAGTTCCTGGATCTTCTCCGCGGCCGCTTTCAGGCGCGCCGCTTCAAAGGCTGCCTGCATGGCTTTTCTCGTTACCCCGATCCGCTTCAGGAATCCGCGGTCCGTCAGCCCGTTTCTGAGCTGCCGCCAGATTCCTCCGCCTGTATTCGCGTTCATGTATTTCTTCTCCATTGTCATCTGATATCTGTCCTGTCTTTCCTGTCTGCCGCTGTGCGGATGAATTCCCGGAACAGCGGATGAGCCCTGTTGGGCCTGCTTTTGAATTCCGGATGATACTGGACCCCTACGAAAAAGTCATTGGCGGGAATCGTGACGGATTCCACCAGACGCCCGTCCGGGGATGTCCCGGCGATGATCATGCCGGCTTCCTCGAACCTCTCTCTGTATTCGTTGTTGAATTCATACCTGTGCCTGTGCCGCTCGGAGATCTGCTTCTGCCCGTAGACCCGCGCCGGAAGTGTCCCCTCGCGCAGCACGCAGGGATATGCCCCGAGCCGCATCGTTCCGCCCTTCGGGATGTCCCCGTACTGATCCGGCATGAAATCGATGACCTTGTGCGGGCAGTCCTCGCTGAACTCCCCGGAATCCGCGTCCGCGATCCCCAGAACGCCGCGGGCGAATTCGATGGCGGCCACCTGCATGCCAAGGCAGATTCCCAGATACGGGATGTTGTGCGCGCGGGCATATCCCGCCGCCCGGATCTTTCCGCCGATACCGCGGTCGCCGAAACCGCCGGGAACCAGAATCCCGTCAACATCCCCCAGGATCTCGTCCTCTGTTTCCCCGGTAATCTCCTCCGCCTCGATCCATTTGATGTCGACAGAGCAGTTGTTTTCATAGCCCCCGTGCCGCAGCGCCTCCGCCACGGACAGGTACGCGTCATGCAGTTTGATATATTTCCCGACCAGAGCGATCCGCACGGTTCCGCCTTCCGCCCGGATCCGTTCCACCATGCTTTTCCAATCTTCCATATCGCACGGGCCCGCGTCGATCCCCAGCTCCCTGCAGACGATCCAGGAGAACCTGGCCTCCTCCAGCATCAGCGGGGCCTCATAGAGGATCGGCAGGGTGATGTTCTCGATGACGCAGTCGCGCTTCACATTACAGAACATGGCTATCTTGTCATAGATGGTCTCGTCGATGTGCTCATCGGAGCGCATGATGATGATATCCGGGGAGATCCCCGCTTTTCGAAGCTCCCGGACGGAGTGCTGCGTCGGTTTCGACTTGTGCTCACCGGAGCTTTTGATGAAAGGCACCAGCGTCACGTGGATGAACAGGCAGTTCTCCTTGCCCTGCTCCAGCCCCACCTGGCGGATCGCCTCCAGAAAAGGCTGGCTTTCGATGTCGCCTACCGTTCCGCCGATCTCGGTGATGATCACATCAAAGTCGCCTTCTTTTCCAACGTTGTATATAAAAGTCTTGATCTCATCGGTGATATGGGGAATGACCTGCACCGTGCTGCCCAGATAATCCCCCTGCCGTTCCTTGTTCAGAACATTCCAGTAGACCTTCCCGGTGGTCAGGTTGGAGTACCTGTTCAGATTCACATCGATGAACCGCTCGTAATGCCCCAGATCCAGATCCGTCTCCGCCCCGTCATCCGTCACGAAGACCTCTCCGTGCTGAAACGGGCTCATGGTCCCCGGATCCACATTGATATACGGATCCAGCTTCTGGGCGATCACTTTGAGTCCCCTGGATTTCAGAAGACGTCCAAGGGACGCCGCCGTGATGCCTTTGCCCAGACCGGAAACCACGCCGCCGGTCACAAAAATATACTTTTTACCCATCCTGCTTCACCTCCTCTTCTCTCATCCCTCGGTATCCGCGCCGTTTCCCCC
>CADBRP010000048.1 GCA_902797095.1 uncultured Eubacteriales bacterium
ATCGCGATCGAAGAGGGTCTGCGTTTCGCTATCAGAGAAGGCGGAAGAACAGTAGGATCCGGCGTTGTTACCGAGATCATCGAGTAATTATCTGATCTGTCTCCGGAAATCCGGAAAGTATTACGGAAAACAGAATTACGGAAACAAAAAACTGCTGCGCTGAGTGCGGCAGTTTTTTTATATTTTTTTGCTTTTCCGGCCGGGTCCGGCCGGGTCCGGACTTTCGCCCGAAGCGTTATTTCTTCAACTGGACTGAATCTGAATTCATCAGATCGCGGGAGTCGCTGCTGTAAAGCTTGAACGTCAGCTTCCCCTCCTTCGCGAAGAGCGGAAGCGCGTACTGGAAGCGGCTGGAGAACTGTGAGCCCGCGGTCCATGTGGAGTCGATCTCCTCGGTCTCGGTTTTTCCGTCAGGCCAGATCACCTTGTAATAGAAACGGATCGAAGCGTCGGGAGGACCGCCGGTCAAAGTGACATGGAAATATATGGTATCGCTTTTATTAAGGGTTTCCATGTCAGTATCGAAATCATCGGGAAGGTTGTTGGCGATGATCTTCACATTCCACGCGTAGTAGCTGCTGTAGATTTTTTCGATTCCGTCATATCCTACAGCGTGAAGCTCGGTAAGATATTCGACGAAGTGCTGTCCGTTGCCTTTTTTGCTGTGGGCTTTGACATAACCGAATTTGGCGTCCAGGATCTTCTGCTGGATGCTTTCGTCATCCCTTATCAGCGCGGCTTTGCGGTAGTAGGAGATGGAATCGTGGTAATCCCCGTTGTCGCAGAGCGCGTCCCCGGAAGCGCAGTAAGCGTCGTACTGAATCGACGGGAGCTTGCCGAGAGCGTCCGGAAGTGTTTCCGTCAGTGTGTCTCTGATCGACTGGGAACGGGCCTGATCCTGTTCCTCCATTTCCGGGAGGACCACAAAATAAAGGAAGGCGCCGGAGCCGAGTAGCAGAAGCACCAGGAGGGTAATGATCCATCCTATCAGCCGGGAGGCCGGTTTCCTGCCGTCAGAGCCGTGGGAGCCGGAGCCCGGGTCCGCCGATGAGGCGCCGCCGGGATCGGTGACGGGAAACGCTTCGCCTCCGGATCCTTCCTCAGAAGGATCCCGTGGGTCGGATGACGGCTTATGAACTATGAAAAGCCTGCGCAGCAGGTCTCTCTCCAGTCCGCAGTTCGTGCAGCGGTCGCCTTTGTTGATCTGCCCGCAGCTGCAGGACCAGTGGTCGCCGAACTCTTCAAACCAGTACTTCGGTTTGACGGGATGGGCGGTGAAGCGCAGCATAAGATCCCCGTAGGATTCATCGTCCGGGGTGATGGGGCGTGGGGTATGTCTTGTCTGATCAAAATTGTTCTGATCCGTCACACTGAAACCTCTCTGCGCGGTAATATCCAAAAACAGACAATTAATTATATCAGTAATGAGATGTCAGCACAACTTTTGAATGATACGGCATGTATATTGTATTTTATTTAATACATACTTGACAGGGGCCCTTTACAAGGGTAAAGTAGTTCCAATGTTGCTTTTTGAAAAAATGGTGAAAAACACTAAATAATCAAAAGTCAATATGTGGGCGAAACACAAAAAATGATTATCTGAGAGGGAGGTCCTTATGAGACAGAAAAGAATGCTGACGATGGATGGCAATACCGCTGCGGCGCATGTGTCATACGCGTTCACAGATGTGGCTGCAATTTACCCGATCACACCGTCATCTACAATGGCGGAGGTCGTGGATGACTGGTCTGCGTACGGGAAGAAAAACATCTTCGGACAGCCTGTCAAAATCGCGGAAATGCAGTCGGAAGCCGGCGCCGCGGGAGCAGTGCACGGAGCACTGTCCGCAGGAGCGCTTTCTACCACATACACCGCGTCTCAGGGTCTTCTTCTGATGATCCCCAATATGTACAAAATCGCGGGTGAGCTTCTGCCGGGCGTTTTCCATGTCGCCGCGCGAAGCCTTTCCACGCACGCGCTCTGTATTTTCGGCGACCACTCCGATGTTATGGCCTGCCGCCAGACCGGATTTGCCATGCTCTGTTCCAACTCCGTACAGGAGGTAATGGACCTCGGCGGCATCGCGCATCTTTCGGCGATCAAGGGCAGAGTTCCGTTCCTTCATTTCTTCGACGGATTCCGGACATCCCATGAGATCCAGAAGATCGAGGTTTTCAGCCACGATGATTTCCGCAAGCTGGTGGACTGGGACGCCGTGCAGGAATTCCGCGACCGGGCTCTGAACCCGGAGCATCCGGTGATCCGCGGAACCGCGCAGAACCCGGATATCTTCTTCCAGGGCAGAGAGGCTTCCAATAAATATTATGACGAGATTCCCGAAATCGTAGCGGATTACATGCAGAAGGTCAGCGAGATGACTGGACGCAGTTATAAACCTTTCGATTATGTAGGCGCCCCGGACGCCGAGAATATTATCGTCGCGATGGGATCTGTCTGCGAAACGATCGAAGAGACGATGAACAAGATGGTCGATGAGGGCCACCGTGTCGGACTGATCAAGGTAAGGCTCTACAGGCCTTTCGTAAAGAAATACTTTATGGATGTGCTTCCGAAGACGGTAGAACGGATCGCCGTCCTCGACAGGACGAAGGAGCCTGGATCCCTGGGCGAACCTCTTTACCAGGATGTCAGGACGGCTCTCTACGGAGAGCGGAACGCTCCGGAGGTATATGGCGGACGCTACGGAATCGGATCCAAGGATACGACGCCGGGCATGATCCATTCCATCTATGACAATCTGTATCACAAGAATCCGAAGAACCATTTCACAGTGGGAATCGAAGACGATGTGACCGGCCTTTCCCTTCCTTATACAGAAGGAATCGCGAGAGAGCCGAAGGGAACTATCAAGTGCAAATTCTGGGGTCTGGGTTCTGACGGTACGGTAGGCGCGAACAAAACGGCGATCAAGATCATCGGTGACAAGACGAACCTGTACGCCCAGGGCTACTTCGACTATGACTCCAAGAAGTCCGGCGGCCTTACTGTTTCGCATCTGCGGTTTGGAGAATCTCCGATCCAGTCTACCTACCTGATCAACCAGGCGGACTTTGTCGCCTGCCACAACCAGGCGTATATCCGGCAGTACGATATGCTGAAGGAACTGAAAAAAGGCGGAACCTTCCTGCTGAACTGCCTTTTCACGGACGAGGAACTGGACCAGATACTGCCGGCTAAGATGAAGCGGGATCTGGCGAAGAAGGAGATCAGCTTCTATACCATCAACGCGTGGGAGATCGCGGAGAGGATAGGGCTCGGAAGCAGGATCAACATGGTCATGCAGGCGGCATTCTTCCAGCTGACCGGTGTAATTCCCATCGATAAGGCGGTGGAATACCTGAAGGAAGGTATCGAAAAAACATATAAGAAGAAGGGACAGGAGATCGTCGACATGAACTGCAGAGCCGTCGACGAAGGAATCCGTTCAATACACAAGGTGGAGGTGCCGGCTGAATGGGCCGACACCGAGGATCCCAGATGGCACATCGAGGAGATCCCGGAATTTGTCGAGAAGATACAGCGGCCCATCAACAGCAAGGCGGGCGATGACCTTCCGGTAAGCGCTTTCCTGGAGAACGCGGACGGAACATTCCCGTCAGGCACGACGCAGTATGAGAAGCGTGGCGTGGGAGTCTATCTCCCCGAGTGGCAGCCCGAGAAATGCCTCCAGTGCAATCAGTGCTCCTTCGTATGTCCCCACGCGGCGATCCGTCCGATGCTGCTGACGGCGGAAGAGGCGGAAGCGGCGCCGGAAGGGTTCGTGACGCTGGACGCCATGGGCAAGGATGTCAAGGGCATGAAGTACAGGATGCAGGTTTCCGCCCTCGACTGCATGGGCTGCGGAAACTGCGCGGATATCTGCCCGGCAAAGGACAGCGCTCTGGTGATGAAGCCCTACGCGAAGGTCGTTCACGAAGCTGAAAACTGGGCTTACGGCATCGCGCTTCCGCAGAAAAAGAACAAGTTCAACAGAGAGACGGTCAAGGGAAGCCAGTTCAGCAAGCCATACATCGAGTTCTCAGGCGCGTGCGCGGGCTGCGGGGAAACACCGTACATCAAGCTTGCCACACAGCTGTTCGGAGACCGTATGCTGATCGCGAACGCCACAGGCTGCTCCTCCATCTGGGGCGCGTCCGCTCCGTCGATGCCTTACTGCAAGGATGAAGACGGGAGAGGCCCGGCCTGGTCCAACTCGCTGTTCGAGGATAACGCGGAATTCGGATACGGCATGCTGATGGCAACGAACCAGATCCGTGAGCGGATCGAGCAGAATATGAGAGCCCTGCTGGCGCTTGATGTAGACGAGCGTCTGAAGGAGGCCCTCGAGGAGTGGCTCGAATTCAAAAATGACGGAAGAGAATCCAGGGCAAAGAGCGACCGCGTCATCGAGGTCATCGAAGGCATTGAGTATACCGATGAGATCGTCAGGGGACTGTGCCAGAGGATCCTGGAACACAGAGATTACCTGGTAAAGCGTTCCGTATGGGCTCTGGGCGGCGACGGCTGGGCTTACGACATCGGCTACGGCGGCCTGGATCACGTGCTGGCTTCCGGTGAGAACATCAACATTCTGGTCTTCGATACAGAGGTGTACTCCAATACCGGCGGACAGGCGTCCAAGGCGACGCCGGCGGCGGCGATAGCCAAGTTCGCCGCGGCAGGCAAAAGAGTAAAGAAAAAGGATCTGGGCCTCATCGCGATGTCCTACGGCTATGTATATGTAGCCCAGGTAGGTATGGGAGCTGACAAGAACCAGCTGATGAAAGCGATGCTGGAGGCTGAGGCATATGACGGTCCTTCGATCATCATCGCCTACGCGCCCTGCATCAACCACGGCCTGAAGAAGGGCATGGGCAAGTCCCAGGCCAACATCAAGGACGCGGTGGATTCCGGATACTGGCAGCTGTACCGCTACAATCCGGATCTGAAGAAGGAGGGCAAGAATCCGTTTATTCTGGATTCCGGCGAACCGACTACGTCCTTCAGGGATTTCATCATGGGCCAGATCAGGTACTCCTCGCTGGCTAAGGAATTCCCGTCGATTTCCGAGAAGCTCTTCGAGATGACGGAAGAAGACGCCCACAAGAAGCTGGAGACATACAAGAAGCTGGCCGCGATGGACAGCGCGCTGGTATAGCCGCCGGAAGGGGCTGTTTCAAAGGCAGGTCATACGGGCTGCCGCATCAGATTCTGAAGGTGCGGCAGCCCTTTTCATTACAGTTTTCATTACAGTGTTCAGACCGGAAAAGGCAGAGCCTTTGGGGATGGCTTCTGATGGTATACATCCACAGCATTTGGTGGTTTTTGTTGGCACACCGCGGCAGATGTGGTAATATGTAGAGGAATTGAACCAAGGAAAGGTGATAACAGTATGGAAAAAACCAAGTTTCAATATTATCTGCGTGTATTTCGTCAGGCCAGCTTCGGGAAATTCTTCAGCGTTGTAAATACCGCGCATGAGAGATCCGGCAAAAGCAAGGCCTTCTGTTTTTTTGATATCTTAAAGTGCATGAAGAGGTATCAGGCGGGATACAATGACTATGTTATTTTCGAATGGTGGGACATGACGCACGAGCAGCGGAACACATATATGACAAGGTTCCGCAGCAAAGAGTTCATCATGTTCATGAACGATCATAATTACGCCCATTACTTCGATAACAAGAATGAGTTCAACGAGAAGTTCAAGGACTTTATCGGCAGGGAATGCCTCGATCTGGAGACCGCGTCCCACGATGACATCGTGAAATTCTTCGAAAGCCGTGAGAAGATATTCGCGAAAATGAAGGACCTGTCATGCGGCATCGGCTGCGAGAAGCTGGAGAAAAAGGACTTTAAGGACGCGGAGGAATTCTGCGCGTATATAAAGGAAAAAGGATTCGCGACCATTGAGGATGTTGTTGAGAACCATCCGGATATCGCGGCGATCTATCCCTTCTCCACAAACTGTTTCCGCGTCATTACCCTGGTGGACGCCAAGGGCGAGGCCCACGCGATCTACGCTGTATTCAAGATGGGAATCAACGGAAGAGTCGTGGACAATTACGGCCTGCACGGCCCGATCGATCTTGAGACCGGCGAGTTCATGTTCCCGGCCCATTCCGGAGACACAACAGCGGACATCCAGTACACGGAGCATCCCTACAGCCATACGCCGCTCATCGGAATGGTGCTGCCCTACTGGAAAGAGGTCCTGAAGATGGCGGAGGAAGCGGCGCTGGTCATTCCTCAGATGCGTTATGTCGGATGGGATATCGCGGTTACGCCCACAGGCCCGGCCATCATCGAGGGAAACAACTACTGCGCCCATGATTTCTGGCAGCTGCCGGGACAGACTCCGGGAGGGATCGGCATCATGCCTACCATCGAAAAATACATCCCGGAATTCAAATACAAAAAATAGAGAGGCGGTATCATGAAGAAACTCAGATTTTATCTGGCTGTCTGGTGCGCCAAGCTTTCTATCATCGCCCTGAAGCTGACAGGGCACAAGGGTACCAATTTCCCGGGCAGAGTGGTTCTGAAGATCTGCCCGGATTTTCTGCGTCTGGCCAAAGGACCGGGGAAGATCCTGGGCGTAACAGGCACGAACGGAAAGACCACGGTATGCAACCTGCTGATCAGCATGCTGAAGGCTGACGGAAAGAAGATCCTCGACAACAACGCCGGGTCCAATACGATCACAGGACTCTGCACTGCCTTTATTCGCGATATGCGGCTTTCGGGAAAATTCCGCTCGGACGCGGCCGTGCTGGAGATAGATGAACGTTCTTCCAGGGTCGTTTTCCCGATGATGGCGCCGGATTTCCTGCTGATCAACAACCTGACGCGTGATTCCATCATGCGCAACGGACATCCGGAATACATCTCCAGGATCCTTACCATGTCCATGCCTGAGAAAACCCATCTGATCCTGAACGGCGACGACCTGATCGCTTCAGGCGTGGCGCCCGTGAACAAACGGACATATTTCGGCATTGATTCCCTTGAGGGAGACGTGAAGGAATGCATCAATCTGGTCAACGATCTTCAGATATGCCCGAAGTGCCACAGCCTGCTGGAATACACAAACCGCAGATACCATCATATCGGCAAGGCGTTCTGCCCCGAGTGCGGTTTCCATTCTCCGGAGTGCGCCTATTCCGGACGGAATGTGGATTATAAGGATATGACGATCGAGATCGCCCATAACGGGGAGAGCCGCCGCTACAGGCTGCTCAATGACAGCGTCTTCAACATCTACAATGTTGTCGCGGTGGTCGCGTATATGGGAGAACTGGGATATTCGCCGGAAAGGATCGAAGAGCTGCTTGAAAAAGTTGAGATCGTCGGCAGCCGGTTCGGAGTGGAGGAACTTGACGGATATAAGATTATCCGTCAGATGTCCAAAGACCGCAACGCTCTCGGTTCCTCCCGCGCCTTTGATTATGTTTCGGGGCTTCCGGGCGACAAGGAACTGATTCTGATGATGAACAACCTCAGCGACGCGGAGGTCTGGTCGGAAAATGTCTGCTGGCTGTATGACTGCGATTTTGAATTCCTGAACAGGGACAATATCCGCAATATCATTGTCACAGGCCCCCGGGCGAGGGATTATTACCTGCGCCTTAAAATGGCAGGCATCGATGACAGCAGGATCTCCTTCGTGCATGATGAGCTGGACTCCCCCCGGGCTTTGCGCCTGTATGAGGGCGAGAGCATCTATGTGCTCTACGGAACCGACTCCATCGAGCTTGCGGAGAAGGTGGCTGACGGAGTGAAGCGGAAGATCGCGGAAAGGAGCAGAGGCTGATGAAGATAGAAGTATTATATCCTGAGATCTGCAACCTTTACGGAGATCTGGCCAATATCCGGTATCTGAAGGAATGTGTTCCTGAAGCGGAGATCGTGAATACCCCGCTGCAGAAGAAGCCTCTTTTTCTCGATGAAAAGGTTGATCTCGTGTACATGGGTACGACTACGGAGCAGGGTCAGATGCTGGCTCTGGACCAGCTTCGGTTTTACCGGGAGGAGATTTTCCGCAAAATCGATGAGGGCGTGAACTTCCTGATCACGGGCAACGCGATGGAGCTGTTCGGCAAGAGCATCGAGGAAGACGGCGAGGAAGTCTGCCGGGGGCTCGGAGTGTTTCCGGGAATCGCGAGACGCTCTTCCGTCAACCGGTTCAACAGCCTGTTCCTGGGAACATTCACCCCGGATGAGGCGGATTCCGGCGCAAAGGCAGGAGAGGGCGCGGAGGCCGGCACGATCCGGATCGCCGGTTTCAAAAGCCAGTTCGGTTTCACCTTCGGTGAGGAGAGCGACACCCAGCTTGATTCCCTCGCGCTTTTCAGGCCGCAGCGCGGACCGGGCATGAACAGGTACGCCGCGGGCGAAGGAATCAGGATCAATAATTTCTTCGCGACGTATGTGATCGGACCGCTGCTGATCCTGAACCCGCCGTTCACGAAATGGTTTATCAGGGAAAAGCTCGGAACTCCGGTGGAAAGCCTCGCCTATGAGAAGGCGGCGATGGATTCCTACACAGAACGGATCGCGGAGTATGAGGATCCCAAAACAGGACTGTACTACTGGGGAGGGACCACGGAAAAGTGGCAGGAATAAGGCTGGGCCCGCCTTTGTATAATAAATACACAAAAAAGAGAAAAGCAGGTATCTTACATACCTGCTTTTATCGTGAGACAATTGCCATTCATTCTTTTTATTCTTCGGGCTTTTCTGCAGTGGCTTCTTCTGCTTCAGCCGCTTTCCTGGTCAAAACTTTTTCGTATTCTTCGAAGATGGCATCTCGAATTTTGTTTCTGGTCTCGGAAACCAGAGGGTGAGCGATATCGCGGAAATCTCCTTCGCTCATCTTTCTGCTCGGCATCGCGATGAAGAGACCATTCTGTCCTTCGATGATTTTGATGTCATGGACAACGAACTCATCATCGAACGTGATAGAAACGATGGCTTTCATCTTGCCCTCATCGTTAACCTTGCGGATTCTTACGTCAGTAATATTCATCTACTGCACCGCCTTTCCCGCCGGATAATAAATATATAGAATTATACACAAGTTTATTTGCCTAAACAAGAAAAAATATCAAAAAAGTTAACAAAAGTAACCAGTTTAATGTATTGGATGGAATACTGTGAAAGAGAGGCATTTAGATATTTTTTTCTTCATTGGCGGTCTCATGCCCAATCAGCATGAAAATGTGTTATACTTTCAGTATTGAATTGGAAGGAGCACAGAATGAATCTGTCTGATTATAAAAAAATCCACTGCATCGGCATCGGAGGGATCGGTCTGTCCGGGATCGCGGAGATCCTTCTCTCAAGAGGACATGAGATTTCCGGTTCCGATATGCGTGAAAGCGATATTACTGAAAAACTGATCGGCGACGGAGCAAAGATATTCCTCGGACACAGAGGAAAAAATGTGGAAGGCGCTGATCTGGTGATCTATACCGTAGCGGTTGGGGATGACAATCCGGAACTGGCCCGCGCGAAGGAGCTCGGGATCCCCGCCATTACCAGGGCGCAGGCGCTTGGCGCTCTGATGGATGAATACGGCAGCAGCATTGCGATTTCCGGAACCCATGGCAAGACCACCACAACCGCCATGATCTCCCTGATCCTCAGGGCGGCGGGGAAGGACCCCACCATTTCCGTAGGAGGCAATCTTGATGAGATCGGCGGAAACTTCTTCGTCGGGGGACAGGATTATTTCGTGACGGAGGCCTGTGAATACCGGGACAGTTTCCTGGAACTGAGGCCTGACATAGAGATCATCCTCAACATAGATTCCGACCATCTTGACTATTTCAAGGATGTGGAGCATATCGCCCGTTCCTTTGAGCGGTTCGCGGGCCTTGTGCCTGAAAGCGGGACTGTGATCGCGTATGACGCGAATCCCTTTGTGCGGAGCGTTATCGAAGGTCTGTCAAACGCTGTGACCTACGGGTTCAGCTCCGACAGCGATTATTACGCGGCCAACATTTCTTTTGACAAGGAAGGCATGCCCGGATTTGATGTATATAACGGAGGCAGCAGGCTCTGCCGCATTGAACTCGGCGTTCCGGGAGAACACAATATCCTGAACTCTCTGGCGGCCTTCGCGTGCTGCCATATCCTCGGGGTGGATATGGAGACCATCATTTCCACGCTTCACAGCTACAGAGGAATCCACAGGCGGTTCGATGTACTGGGAAGGATCCACGGGGGAATCAGGATCATCGATGATTATGCCCATCACCCAACCGAGATCCGGGCGACTCTGTCCGCGATAAAGAACATGAAGCATAATCACCTGTGGTGCCTGTTCCAGCCTCATACATACACCCGGACGATCGCGCTGCTGGATGATTTCTCAGAAGCGTTCTCAGACGCGGACAGAGTGGTGCTGGCTGAGATCTACGCGGCAAGGGAAAAGAATATATACAAAATCAGTTCAAAGCATCTCATGAGCCGGATCCGTGAAAAGAATCCGGATCTTGATGTGTATTATTTTAAGAATTTCGAAGACATCGCGCACTTCGTGTATGACAACGCGGAGGAAGGGGACCTGATTCTCACCATGGGAGCGGGTGATATCTACCGTGTCGGAGAGATGATTCTGGAGATGGATAAATAGTATTTATCCCGGAAGGGCAGTTACTGATCAAGCGATTAAGAGAAGGAGAATCGAATGAGAAACGGTGTGTTCGCAAATTACAAGGTCTTCGCGGCTAATTCCCATCCGGAGCTTGCGGAGGAGATTTCGTCAATTATCGGAAAACCTCTGGGTGACGCGAAGGTGTCCAAATTCAGTGACGGGGAAATCTCGGTAAGTCTGGGAGAATCCGTCAGAGGATGCGATTGCTTCATCATTCAGTCAACATGCAACCCTGTAAATGATAACCTGATGGAACTGCTGATAATGATCGACGCCATGAAGAGAGCTTCCGCCGGACGAATCAGCGCCGTCATGCCGTATTACGGATACGCGAGACAGGACAGAAAAGCCAAGGCGAGAGATCCGATCACAGCGAAACTGGTGGCGGATATGCTGGTCGCCGCCGGCGCGGACAGAGTTGTGACCATGGACCTTCACGCCGCGCAGATCCAGGGATACTTTACGATTCCGGTAGACCATCTGGTTGGTCTTCCGATCCTGATCAGATACTTTTCCGAGGAGAAGACGGATGATCTGGTCGTCGTTTCGCCGGATCACGGCAGCGTTCCCAGAGCCAGAAATATGGCAGAGCCTCTGGGATGCCCCATCGCCATCGTCGACAAGCGGCGTCCGGAGCCGAACAAGAGTGAGATCATGAACATCATCGGCGATATCAAGGACAAGAACTGTATTCTGGTGGATGATATGATCGATACCGCGGGAACCATCACGAATGCCGCGAACGCGCTGAAGGATCTGGGAGCGAAGAGCGTGCGCGCCTGCGCGACCCACGCTGTCCTTTCAGGACCCGCGATCGAACGCATCAGGGATTCCGCCATCGAGGAGCTGGTGCTGCTGAACACCATGCCGATCCCGGAGGAGAAGATGCTCGACAACATGAAGATCCTCTCCGTCGGACCGATCTTCGCGGAAGCCATCAACAGGATTCATACAAACGGATCTATCAGCAAGCTTTTTGACTGAAAGGAGCCTTCGGTCAGTGTATATCATCGCGGGACTGGGCAATCCCGGAAGGGAATACGAGAAAACAAGGCATAACATGGGTTTTATGGTTCTGGACCGGCTGGCTGAGGACAGCGGGATCCGCGTGAACCGCCTGAAGCACCGCGCCCTGACAGGCGAGGGAAGGATCGGCGGCAGCAAGGTCATGCTGGTGAAGCCGCAGACCTATATGAACAACAGCGGGGAATCCCTCGGGGAGATCGTGCGGTATTACCATGTTGAGCCTGAGAATGTGATCGTGATCTATGATGATCTCGATCTTGAGACCGGAACGGTGAGGATCCGTAAAAAGGGCGGACCGGGAACGCACAACGGCATGAAGTCCGTTGTGGCTCATATGCCGTCATCGGACTTTCCCAGGATCCGGGTCGGCATCGGCCATACCGGAAGCGATGAATGGAAGGATTTCGTTCTCGGGGAAGCAGGCAAAGGGGACACTGAGGCTCTGGAGCAGGCTGTGAAGCAGGCCGCGGAAGCCGCGGCGGCGATCGTGCGGGACGGGATCGACCTGGCCATGAACAGGTATAATACAAAAAAGAAGAAATCAGAGAAGGGATCCGGGGAGGATCCCGAAATCGGGAGCGGACAGATTTGAGAGAGCGAGGGATGATCAACATCGCCGGGGCAGCGGACAGCCGGGTGGCTCCGCTGTCCGCCGGTCTGATCGAAGAAGATAAAGGTCAGTGCCTGATCGTAGTGCCCACATATATGCGGGCAAAACGGCTGGCATCCGATCTTTCTTTTTTTCACAGAAAAAATCCTGTCTTTGTACTGCCGGACGAAGACGAGGGCCTGATCGCGTTCGAGGCGAGAAACAACGACGCGTCGCTGGAGCGCATAAAGATTCTGACGGCTGTTTCTTCGGGAGAGCCGTGCACCGTTGTCGCGCCCGTGCGGGGCGTTCTGCGCAGGATGCCGCCGGCAGATACGCTGACGGAGCATATCCTGCGCTTTTCATGCGGAGAGGATGTGGACATCGCAGGACTCCGTGAACAGCTGTCCTATATGGGATATGAACGGGCGTCTGTCATCGAGGGAAAGGGCGAATACAGCATTCGCGGAGGAATCATCGATGTGTTTCCGGCGGAGGCGGAGCTGCCTCTGAGAATCGAGCTTTTTGATACTGAGGTGGATTCCATCCGTACATTTGATCCTCTGACGCAGAGGTCCGTGGAGCAGCTGCAGCATGCTGAAATATTCCCCTGCTCCCAGCTCCCCCGGGACCCGGAGGCTTTCGCAAGAGCATCCGAAAGGATCCGGCGGGCCTATGACCGGCAGATCAGAAAACTCGAAAAGAAAGCGGCGGAGGACGCGAAAAAACAGCAGGCGTCGGGACAGGCCAGCGGCGCTTCCTATGTCCGCACGGAGCAGTCGCATCATCTGCGGCAGCGCAGGGATCAGCTGCTGGAATATGTGGAGAATATGATCAATCTGCAG
>CADBRP010000049.1 GCA_902797095.1 uncultured Eubacteriales bacterium
GAATTATCGCTTCCCCGCATGCAGCAGAGGATCAGCCCCGACGGCAGACCTGCCCTTTGCATTCCCTCAAGCACCGCCTCCACGGCATCCTCCTGCGTCAGCCCCTGTTCCAGATGCAGCTGCGGCGCAAAGCGGATCTCGGCGTACATCAGGCCTCCGTCCGTCAGTTCGTTCAGCAGGTTTTCCGCTGCCTTTGCGAGAGCCTCCCGGGTCTGCAGAAGCGAGCACGGAAACGCGAATTTCTCCAGAAACTCCGTCAGCGAGGTGCAGTCTTCACTGACCTGCAGCAGACCTGAAAGCTCCGCGTCGTCCTCCGGGACCGGAATGTTCTGCATCGCGCCCAGCTCCCGGGCTGAAGCCATCGAAAGCGAACCGTCCAGATGAAGATGCAGGTCGGTAAAACAGTTGAGGCGGCGCACCAGTTCAGCCGCAAAGGCAGGGGAATCCTTCATCATTTCCTTGCTCCTTCCATGAGCCTTTTCATGGCCATTTCGTAACCTTTTCGTGAGCCCTTCCGAGGGCCCCTTTACAACTACAAGTATACGACAAATTGACTTTTTTTTGTATTGATAATAAGATGTGCATATTGAAGAAACACGAAAGGATAGAGAATATGGACAGAAAGCCCCTTATCGGAATCATCGGCGCCATGGCGCAGGAAATGGATGATATCAAGTCGCGGATCGAGGAGCCGCAAAAGCAGGAGATCGGCGGGAATACTTTTGTGCGAGGAACGCTATGCGGCGTAGACGCGGTCGCCTGCGCCTGCGGAATCGGAAAGGTTTTCGCGGCAATCTGCGCCCAGACCATGATACTGGAATACGCGCCGGATCTGATCATCAATATCGGCGTCAGCGGATCGCTTACGCGGACGCTCAACATCGGTGATATCGCGGTTGCTTCGGAAGTTGTTCAGCATGACATGGACACGACCGCTTTTGGAGACCGGCCGGGGCTTCTTTCCGGGATAAATGTCGTGGAGATCGCCGCCAGCGGGCCCGACGCGCAGATGCTACAGCAGGCTGCCGCTGAACTGGGTTTTCACGTTGAATCCGGCGTGATCGCGTCCGGGGATGTGTTCATGCAGGATCCGGAGCGCAAAAAATACGTCGCGGATACTTTTAAGGCGATTTCGTGCGAAATGGAAGGGGCGGCCATCGGGCAGACCTGCTATGTGAACGGCACCCCGTTCTGCGTGCTGCGGGCGATCTCGGACAATGGAGACGAGGACGCCCAATCTGACTACAGCATGTCGCTTGAGATGGCGGCGGACCGGGCGACGCAGGTCCTGTACCGGTATCTGCAGGCGCGCCGCGGATGAATCGCGGATGAATCGCAGCAACTGACATTCGAAAGGAGATACAGATATGGACATGATCCCAAGCTTTTCCGTTGACCACAACCGGATCGTCCCGGGAATCTTTGTCAGCAGAACTGACACCCTCGGCGACCAGACGGTTACGACCTATGACGTGCGGGTCACAAAACCCAACGCCGAGCCCGCTATTGACGTGGCGGCGATGCATTCTCTGGAGCACATCATCGCGACATACCTGAGGAATGATCCCGAATGGAAGAACCAGGTCATCTACTGGGGCCCCATGGGATGCCTGACGGGATTTTACCTGATTTTGAAAGGAAGCCACGAGCCAAAGGATATCTGCGGTCTGCTCCTCAGCGCCTTCAGGTCGGTTGAGGACGCGGAAGAGGTCCCCGGCGCCCTGCCGGAGAACTGCGGCAATTACCTGATGCACAATCTCGGAATGGCCAAGTGGTACGCCCGCAGGTTCGCTGATTATCTGGCCGAAAACGCTGACAATCCTGAGATCTTCGAGTATCCCAGAGCCGAAAGGCTTGTGACCGGGGACGGCCGTCAGTTCTTTGATTCTTAATGCCCCGCCGGCAGAGCCGGCAGGAGTGATGAGCAGGAGGAGCATAGTGAACATAACTGTCTACTGCGGATCAAGGCCGGGAACAGATCCTGCCTTTGCGGAAAGCGCCGGAGCGCTGGGCCGCTGGATCGCCGGACACGGATACGGGATGGTCTACGGCGGCGGCAACATCGGACTGATGGAGGTCATCGCGGACACCGTCCTGAAAAACGGCGGGCATGTCACCGGCGTGATCCCGGAATTTCTTCTGGAGCATGAGATCGGGCACGAAGGCCTGCACACATTGGAGATCGTGAAGGACATGCCCGAGCGCAAACGCAGGATGATCGAGCTGGGGGATGCTTTTATTGCCATGCCCGGCGGGACCGGGACGCTGGAGGAGATCTCCGAGGTGATCTCCATGCAAAAGCTGGACCTTCACGAAAAAGAAAAACCGTGCGTGTTTTTCAACGTGAACGGTTTTTACGAGCCTCTCCGCGAAATGCTGCGCCGGATGGCCGGCGAGGAATTCATTACGCAGAAAGATTTTGAGCGGATATTTTTTATTGACCGGCCGGAGGACCTGGAGAGGATCCTTTGAGTTCGGCCGGC
>CADBRP010000050.1 GCA_902797095.1 uncultured Eubacteriales bacterium
AGGGGCATACTAACGCCTGATTCTTACTAAAAACTGAGGTGTATCTCCAGTAAAACAAGGTCAAATGAGCAAGTTTTTACTAAAAGGCAGCTTCATCAAATAAGGTCATAATCCCGTCCAACACCCGCACAAAACTCAACTCCCACACACAACCCATCCCCCGTCATTTCCCGTGCAGCGACGCATGAACAGAAAAATAGGAAACTGTTTTTTGAAATGCGTTGCTTTTGTAACGGATCGGGAAAAACTGACCATTGTTTCCGCCTGCGGGATTCGTTAGCATGAATGCAGAGATAAGAAACTACAGTTGCGAAACGGAAAAGGAAGAATGGTATGGATATTTTCAGGAAACTTAAGAGCGGGGAACCGGTGGATATGATGTCGCAGGAGTACCTGCCGGCGATTGCGGAACTGCAGCGGGCGGATAAGGCGCTGTTTCATCTGAATCACGCGGAGCCGGGATCTCAGCAGCAGAGGGAAGCATGGGATGAGCTTTTTCAGGGTGAGGTGCCGGAGGAGGTCACGATCCTGACGCCGGCGCAGATCGATTTCCCGGGGCAGATTACCTTCGGGAAACAGGTCTTCATCAATCACAGCTTCACAGCGATGTCGATCGGCGGGATCGAGATCGGCGACAATGTTCAGATTGGTCCGCATGTGACCATCGTGACTGATAATCACGATCTTGAGAACCGCTATGTTCTGAAGTGCAGGACCGTGGTCATCGAAGACAACGTGTGGATCGGCGCGGGCGCCAGCATCATGCCGGGAGTACGGATCGGGGAGAACGCGGTGATCGCGGGAGGCTCGGTCGTTACGAAGGATGTTCCGGCGAATACAGTGGCAGGCGGCAATCCCGCGAAGGCAATCAGAACTCTCTGAATACCAGCATACAGAAAAGGAGAATAAAACAATGATCTTTGACAGAAATGAACAGAAAGAAGTAATCGCGCTTCTGGGCGCGGGCAGCATGGGAACGGCAATCGTAAGAAGGATCGCGGCGGGCAGGAAGATCCTGCTGGGCGATATCAGCGAGAAGAATCTGGAACAGGTTGCGCGTGATTTCAGATACAGCGGCTATGATGTTGAGACGATGACAGTAAACGCGCTGGACAAAGAGAGCGTGGAAGCTTTTGCGCAGAAGGCGGCTTCGCTCGGGGCGGTGAAGTATTTCATCGATACAGCGGGCGCGTCCCCGAATCAGGCGGAGCCTGAGCATATTCTGGCGCTGGATATGGTCGGGACCGGATACGCTGTCGACGCGTTCGGAGAGGTCATGGCAAAAGGCGGCGCGGGACTCATCATTTCCAGCCAGACCGGATACATGTTCCCGATTCCGGATGAGACCGAACGCGTGATCCTTTCCACTCCGACAGAGAAGCTGATGGACCTGCCTTTCATCAAAGAGACAGCGATGCAGAACTCAGGCTTTGCGTATATGATCGCCAAGCGCGTGAATCACCTGCAGGCGCAGAAGGCGGCAGCGACCTCATGGAAAGCGCGCAGGGCGAGGATCAACACGATCAGTCCGGGCGTGATCGTAACGCCGCTCGCCTATGATGAATTCGCCGCCGCGGGAGAAGGGTATCAGGAGATGGTGGACAAGTCAGCCGCGGAGCGCTGCGGGACATCGGACGAGATCGCTGAGGCCGGAGCGTTCCTGCTTGGAGAGCACGCCGGATTCATCACCGGAACAGACCTGCTGATCGACGGCGGCGTCATCGCGGCCATCAGAACAGGGGAGTACAGCCTCCATGGCTAAAACGGTTGCGGGGCCTGCCTTTGTGAGATAATATGAAACCATAGTATCTTATAGCTCGAAGCGGAAAGAAGAGGTGCGGCGATGATCCTGAAGGGCAATGAAGATCTGCGGGTCGTCAAGACGATCAAAGGCATCAAAAGCGCGTTTGAGAGCCTGATCTGTGAAAAGGATTACAATAAAATAACGGTAAAAGAGCTTTGCGACAGGGCCAGCATCAACAAAAAGACGTTCTACCATTATTACGAAACACTGGATGCGCTGCTTGCCGAGATGCAGGCGGAAATGTCCGCGGAGTACATCGAGAGAATCAAGGGATACGACCTGCCTGACGATCTTGATAAGGTGAACAGGGAATTTTTCCTCTATTCCTCGGAGCAGGGCCTGGCGTACGAGAAAAT
>CADBRP010000051.1 GCA_902797095.1 uncultured Eubacteriales bacterium
CCGGTCGGCATCAAATCTGTCAAGAATGCTTCGCGTCGCCGGGTCATCACATTCAAGGCCGCGGCAGGCCTGCATGAGCTTATGGTACATATCCTTGACTGCCTGGGCTCTTGCGGGCTTTCTGGCGGAAGTTTTTTCCAGGCTCGGCACTGCCGGGACGATCTTCATCTCCGCAAAATTCTTCAGCTGCCTGCGGAAATACTGATACTCTGCCTGAACTTCGTGTGAGGCATCGTTATCCTTCTTCTGCTGAAACTGCTCCGCCGCGCCATCGCAGAGTCCGACCAGATCTTCTGCCGCAGCCATGCATTCCTTGCCTGCCCGTTTGTGGAACAGGGCGCGATATCTCAGGAATCCTCTCTTTTCGCTGAGGTAATTCCGCGCTTTCTGCTGCAGCCGGCTGAACGCTCCGCTGACCTGTTCGACTGAGCTGTTCTCATCCAGAGAAATAAGCGCGTCCATCGCCTCCTTCATCTCGGTATACTCAGTGGAGTCGCCCGTGTAGTTCTGGCGGATCCGGCTGAGCCTCTTTGAGATCGTGCGGACCTGTTCCTTTTTCGCACTAAGGAACGCGGATGCATTGCTCAGTTGTTCCGGCAGCTCTTTATACGCTTTGGCCGCAGCGCGCCGGTTTTCCTCAACGGACTGTAAAAGAGACTTGCGGAGTACCAGCTTCCTCTTCAGGCTTGCAATGCGTGACTTCAGTTCCTGCGCCGGGATCGTCTTTCTCGGGTCTTCGTAAACGATATTGTCTCCGAGCTGTTCCAGGTTGCTCCCTTTCCTTGACTTGAGGTTTTTTTCCGTCTCCAGCTTTTCTTTCAGCTGCTGTTCCCTGAGTTCTGAGACCCCGGTGACATATTCCGGTCTTCCCGTCTTATCCGCCCGCTCCTTTGCCTCAGCATCTGAGGTACGGCGCGCTTTCGCGATCATGGCCTGTTCCTTCCGCTGTCTCATCGCGGCTTCCTGGCCATATGTCAGGTCGGCGGGGTTTTTCGCGGCCGTGCTGCCCTTCTTCACATCCGCGGCGCCTTTTTTCTCCTCCGCAGCTTCCTTCGCCTTCTTTTTTTCTCCTGCTCCTTCTCATACGTCCAGGTGCGGCTGCTGAGATGGAAATGATCAGGATTTACTTTGTCTCTGTTCTCCTCCAGTTCTGCCGGGACATCCTCGGGGAAGAGTTTTTCGTCCAGCGAATTCACTACATTCAAGATGCCGCGTGTTCCGCCCCCGAACCCATCCTTTCCATGGAGCTCTTCCGCATTCATGAACATCGGGTCGAGCTTATTTCCTTTTGTGAGATAATAGATATTCTGGTATGCCCTGACGGCTTCCAGATCGATCCGTTTCTCCTCTTCCTTCAGTTCCATGAAGCGGGTCTTCGCATCTTCCGAAGACTCCGGTGCCGGCCCCTTCTCTTTCTCCTCCTCGATGATCATATTGTTCCCATCGGCATGAATACCGGCATCCGGAACCTGTCCGTCCGCATTCTCCATGCCCGCTTCACGCATCAGCGCATCTTTCAGCAGATCGAGCGCTTCCTGGGACTGCTTGTGGTTTTTCAGAGAGGCGAGGGAGATCTCGCCGACCTTATAGAGCGGGTATTCATCCTGCATCGCCTCTACCTGTTCCAGCTGTTCAGCGTTTTCAGCCGTAACGAGACGATTGCTGAGCTGATAATAGGCTTTGTCGGCTGCCGGCAGCTGTTCCATGTCGTAAATGTAAGTATTTCCGGCGATCAGATTCTCCAGGACGAAGGATGCATGATCCAGCATACTGAGCTCCAGACGGTGCTTCTCCTTATCCGCCTCCAGCGCATTCCGTCTGCTGTCGATCGTCTCCTTCAATTCGCCCGCGAAATTCCTGACCCTGTCCTCTCCCGCCTGCGTCAGGATGCCATTCTGCATATAGAGAGGATTTGTCACAATGCTGTAAAGCTCATTCGAGTCAATGTTCAACTGCCCGCATTTATTCCTAAGTTCCTCCGGATAGGCGCCGGAGAATCCTGTCAGCATCCCGGTAATTCCAGTGATCGTCATTATTTCCAGCTGTGTCATCCAAGGCCTCCCTTACGTGCGTTTTCGTCACCCTTCTGACAGATCATGCCGCTTCATGCAGCATATAGCGTCCGTCCTCTCATTTCCTGCTGTTTTGCAGGCTGTTCATGACCGGCGGCTCCGGACCGTTCCTGTCGCTTTGATGCTCATGGCCGTTCTCTCTTTGACCGGCGCCCTTTTGCCCAAAGTGCCTGTCTCCGCGAGCCGCGTGAGGGATCTTTCCGTTCTCCTTGTCAATGAGCTGGCTGACATTGATCTCACTTACGTTCTCATCGTCCTCAGGCTCTTCGAACTTCTTCATGAGGTCATCCGGCTCGAACTCCTTCTCCTCTTCGCGCATCGCTCCCGAGCTCGTATCTATCACGTCGAGATCTTCACTTACGGATATGAAATCATCCTCACCGATTCTGACAACAGATTTTGCTTTCTCGTTTTCCCCGTCATCCGAGTCAAGGGACATCGCATCATCGTATACACTGTCATCCTCTTCCGGCTGCTCCTGCCTGTTCTGTCCTTCCTGGACGTTCTCCTTCTCTTCGGGGGCCTTTTCCTGCTCCTTCGGAGCGTTCTCCTTCTCTTCGGGGGCCTTTTCCTGCTCCTTCGGAGCGTTCTCTTCCTTCGGGGCGTTCCCTTCCTTCGGAGCGTTCTCTTTCCCTTCCGGCGCCTTTTCGGGCTGGTGCCCGCCGGGTTCCAGATCCAGATCGTCAAATTTAATTCCTGAAGTGACGTCAAACTGATTCTGGACTGAGCTGATCACGTTGCTGCCCATATTGATAATGCCATTTACAGCGGAACTGCCCATATTGATAACGCCGGCTCCGGCGTTGTAAGCCATCGAGCCTACACTGGATACGGTGTTTTTGACCCAGTTCGGAACCCATCCGGACTGCTGCTTCTGTTCCTCCTCCGCATTCTTACCGTCCGGTACGCCTCCCGCTTCGTTCTCCTTTTTCTGCTCCGTTTTATTCTCCGGCGCCTTGCGGACCTCGCCGAAGATCGCCTCCATATCGTCGTCATCAAAATCGAGTTCGTAAGAGTCTTTTTTCTGCTCTTCCTTCTTCTCTCCGGCTTCCACCGGCTTCTCTGACTCTTTCTGCTTTCCGCTTTCCTTCTGTTTTGTGTCCTCCGCAGCCTTCAGATCCTTCCCCGGCGCGTTCTTCTCCCTGCCGTCCTTCTCCGGCGCCTCTTCCTTCTTCTCCTCCGGCTTCTCAAGCGCGTTCTTTCCGTTAATGACGTTGAGCATCCCGCGGATCATACCGGCACCGGCCTGGTATGCATAATCCGCACCCGTCTTCAGTCCGTTAAAGACTCCCTTGCCGATCTGCTTCGTCCAGTCAAACGCTGCATTCCAGAAGTCAGCACTGCGCTGCGCGCTGATGTCTCTCGGTTTTGCGTCCCTGAGATGGAAGACGTTCTTTGCCGTGTACTTCGCGTCATACCCGGAAGCATAATTCTGATCGTTCAGCCTTGCTTCCACCTCGCCCGCGGGGAACACTTCATTCAGCTTCGCCGTCATCCTCCCGATGGCTTCCTTCTCCTTTTTATTCTCCGTCCAGTGGAAGATCCGGTTGAAAAATCCTCTCTTTTGGTTTCGCTTTTTCAGTTCGCGCACTTCCAGGATCGCCGCCGCGGCTTCCACACTGTCGATCTGCGTCCCC
>CADBRP010000052.1 GCA_902797095.1 uncultured Eubacteriales bacterium
CCCATTCCGTACAGCTCAACGTTAGGCATGGCGTTGATCTTCTCCGCGGTCTCGAGGATCTCCTCTTCATTTTCAAAGAAAATGCCTTCCCGCAGGTCGCCCAGATCCACCATCAGGACCACCTTGTGGGTCTTGCCCTGACGCGCGGCTTCCTCGTTCAGCGCTTCGACAGTCTCCATCTCGGAGTTAAAGCTGATATCAGCGTAGCGGACTACATCCTCGATCTCGGACATCTGCGGCAGCCGGAGCAGAACGCTCTGCTTTCCGGAAGCCTCTACCAGATCCTGATATTTCTTGATGTTGATGATTCTGGAATCAGCCAGATAATCCACCGCCGGGTGCGAGGTGATCATTTCCGCGACCTCACGCTGCGCGCAGAGGCACTTGGTTACGATCATCAGGGAGCACCCGCCGTCTTCCTTTGTAATCCTGGCGACGGCGTCGATGTTGGATCTGAGCTTTTCCAGATCGATCAGCAGTTTCGGGTACATTCTTTCCTCCTTGTGAACGGAAGACCGCCGGAAAAACGGCGGCCTTCGGGAAAATTGCCTAAATGGTCTGCGGCCTTACTTTACGTTGTAGAACGCGTTCAGTCCGGCGTACTGCGCGGATTCGCCGAGCAGCTCTTCCAGACGCAGAAGCTGGTTGTACTTCGCGATACGGTCTGTTCTGGAAGCGGAACCTGTCTTGATCTGGCCCGCGTTCAGTCCTACTACGATGTCCGCGATAGTTGTGTCTTCGGTCTCGCCGCTTCTGTGTGAAACGACAGCTGTGTAACCGGCCTTCTTCGCCATCTCGATAGCGTCGAATGTTTCGGTCAGCGTTCCGATCTGGTTGACCTTGATCAGGATGGAGTTGGCAGCGCCTTCCTCGATGCCCTTCTCCAGACGCTTCGTGTTCGTAACGAACAGGTCGTCGCCTACCAGCTGAATCTTGTCGCCCAGAGCCTTGGTCATCATCTTCCAGCCTTCCCAGTCGTCTTCAGCCAGGCCGTCCTCGATGGAGATGACAGGATACTTGTCACAGAGCATCTTGTAGTATTCAACCATTTCCTCAGCGGTTCTGTCCACGCCTTCTCCTGTGAGTCTGTACAGCTTGGCGTCCTCATCATAGAATTCGCTTGCCGCTACGTCCAGAGCGATGCGGATGTCCTTGCCCGGCTCATATCCTGCCTTTTCGATCGCTTCGATGATCACCTGGATCGCCTCTTCGTTCGTGTTCAGGTCCGGAGCGTATCCGCCTTCATCACCGACAGCTGTGTTCAGGCCCTTGCCCTTGAGGATCTTCTTCAGATTGTGGAAAGTCTCCGCGCCCATCCGCAGTGCTTCACGGAAAGAGTGCGCGCCGACCGGCATGACCATGAACTCCTGGATATCCACGGAGTTGTCCGCATGCGCGCCGCCGTTCAGGATGTTCATCATCGGAACCGGCAGAAGCTTTCCGTTCATTCCGCCCATGTACTGGAACAGAGGAAGTCCGCAGGATTCAGCAGCGGCTCTCGCGACGGCCATGGAAACGCCCAGGATCGCGTTCGCGCCGAGCTTGCCTTTGTTCTCTGTGCCGTCCAGCTCGATCAGCATCTTGTCAAGACCTGTCTGATCTGTAGCTTCCCATCCGATAACTTCTTCCGCGATGATATCGTTTACGTTCGCGACCGCCTTCAGCGTTCCCTTGCCCAGATATCTGCTCTCGTCACCGTCTCTCAGCTCAACTGCCTCGTGCACGCCTGTGGACGCGCCGGAGGGAACGATTGCTCTTCCTGTGGAGCCATCCTCCAGCAGAACTTCCACCTCAACTGTGGGGTTGCCTCTGGAATCCAGAACTTCTCTTGCGATCACATCTTCGATATAAGCCATTTGATTTTCCTCCAATCTTTAATTCCTAAAAATCTATGATAGCCATAAAATCCGCAGCCTTCAGGCTGGCGCCGCCTACCAGAGCCCCGTCGATCTCATCCTGATTCATGAGCTCTGTCGCGTTCGCCGGCTTCACGCTGCCGCCATACTGGATGATCACATCATCCGCCGCTTCCTCTCCGTACAGATCGATCAGAGCGGCGCGGATAAACGCGCACATCTCCTCTGCCTGCTCCGGAGTCGCCGTTCTTCCCGTACCGATAGCCCAGATCGGTTCGTAGGCGATGACCAGACGGCGGACCTGCTCCTCGCTGATTCCCTCGAGGCCCTTTTCCAGCTGGCCGCGGACAACATCGAACAGCTCGCCCGCGTCTCTCTGCTCAAGGCTCTCTCCCACGCACATGATGGGAACGATCGGTCCCTCAAACAGCTTCTTCAGCTTGAGGTTGACGGTCTCATCCGTCTCCGCGAAATACTGGCGTCTTTCGGAATGGCCTACGATGCAGTAGTCCACGCCGATCTCCTCCAGCATGGATACGGAGATCTCACCGGTATATGCTCCTTCATCCGCAAAATGCACATTCTGAGCTCCGACGCCGATTCCGGTCCCCGCGAAAGCTTCCTTCAGGACTTCCAGGTCTGTGAACGGCGCGCAGATCGCGGCCTTCACATCGGTTCCCTGATACAGAGCGGCAAATTCTTTCGCAAAGGCAGCGGCCTCCGCCTTCGTTTTAAACATTTTCCAGTTTCCTGCGATGAAAGGTACTCTCATTATTTATCCTCCAGACAGGCGATTCCCGGCAGTTCCTTTCCTTCGAGGAACTCCAGCGACGCACCGCCGCCTGTGGAGATGTGCGTCATCTTATCTGCAAAACCAAACTGCTCTACAGCCGCGGCCGAATCTCCTCCGCCGATGACCGTAACCGCTCCGCTCTCCGCGAGAGCAGCCGCTATTGCCTTTGTGCCTTCTGCAAAAGCAGGCATCTCGAAGACGCCGCAGGGTCCGTTCCATACGATGGTCTTCGCCTTTTTCAGCGTCTCGGTGTAGAGGCTGATCGTCTTCGGGCCGATATCCATGCCCATCATATCAGCCGGGATCTGATCCCGGTCAAAGATCGCCTGGCGGCTGTCATTGGAGAATTCCTCCGCGCAGACAGTATCCAGCGGGAGCAGCAGCTCGACGCCGGCCGCCTCTGCCTTTTCCATCAGTTCCTTCGCCAGTCCGATGCTCTCTTCATCAAGAATGGATTTTCCGATCTCATAACCCATTGCCTTGAAGAATGTGTAGCTCATGCCGCCGCCGATGATCAGGCAGTCCACCTTTTTCATCAGATTCTCGATGACAGGGATCTTGTCGCCGACCTTCGCTCCGCCCATGATGGCTACGAAGGGACGCTCAGGATCTTCCACCGCATCTCCAAGGAATTTAACTTCCTTTTCGATCAGGAATCCGGAAACTGCGGGCATGTAGGATGCGAGGCCCGCGGTGGAGCAGTGCGCGCGGTGCGCGGTTCCAAACGCGTCATTGACAAAGATTTCTCCGAGTTTTGCCAGTTCGCCTGTGAAAGGTTCTTCGTTCTTCGTCTCTTCCTTGCGGTAACGGGTGTTCTCCAGCAGCATGACCTGTCCGCCCTGAAGTTCCGCTGCAGCCGCTTCGACTTCCGCGTCCACGACGGTCGGGGACGGAATAAATTTCACTTCCATTTCCAGAAGCTCCGCCAGACGGTCCGCTACCGGCTTCAGTGTGTATTCCGGCTTCGGTTCGCCCTTGGGTCTTCCCATGTGGGACATCAGGATCACCTTCGCCTGCTGCTCGATCAGATAACGGATCGTCGGCAGGGCGGAGCGGATTCTGATATCATCTGTGATTTTCCCATCCTGCATCGGAACATTGAAGTCACATCTTACAAGAACCTTTTTTCCTGCAACATCAATGTCTCTGACTGTTTTTTTCATAATCTCAACTCCTGTTCCGCGGTCCGGGGGAAAGCCTTGCCGGCCTTCCCCCGTTCAACCGCTTATAATACCTTATTTATTGTCTACACTGTACATATGTCTGATGAGCTCGAGCACCTTGGTCGCATAGCCGTACTCATTGTCATAGTAAGAAATCAGCTTGAAGAATTTGTCGTTCAGCGCGATGCCCATTGTGGAATCGTAGATGGATGTGTTGGTCTCACCGATGAAATCAACAGTTACACACTGATCTTCCACATACTTCAGGATACCCTTCAGTTCGCCTTCCGCAGCTTTCTTTACTGCTTCGTTGACTCCCTCCAGAGTTGTGGGCGTCTTCAGAATGACGTTCAGGTCAACGACAGAAACATCGTTGGTCGGAACTCTGTAAGCCAGTCCTGTCATCTTTCCCTTCAGGGACGGAATAACCTTCGCGACTGCCTTTGCGGCTCCGGTCGTTGTCGGGATGATGTTGTTGAATACGGATCTTCCGATTCTCCAGTCTTTGTTGTTTCTCTTGTCAACGGTGGTCTGCTTGGATGTCGCCGCGTGGATCGTTGCCATCAGGCCCTGCTCGATGCCGAAGTTGTCTTCCAGTACCTTGCAGAGAGGCGCCAGGCAGTTTGTGGTGCAGGACGCGTTGGATACAACGTTCATTTCAGGCTTATACTCTTCAAGGTTTACGCCGCATACGAATGTCGGGGAATCGTCCTTAGCGGGAGCCGTGATGATAACTTTCTTGGCGCCGGCGTCCAGGTGGCCCTGGCACTTTTCCGCTGTGTTGAACGCTCCGGTTCCTTCAACGATATACTCTGCGCCGAAATCCGCCCATGGGATCTTGGAGATGTCTGTCTCGCTGGATACCGGAACCTTCTTCCCGTCGATTATAAGTCCGTCCTCATATCTGCCGAGTTCCTTCGGGAAACGGCCGAATACGGAGTCATACTTCAGCATGTATACGAGATAATCCAGATCCGCGTTTCTGTAATTAATTCCTGCGAGTTCGATATCCGGCATGTCCATCGCTGAACGGATCGCCAGACGTGAAATACGACCAAACCCACTGATTCCAACCTTAATAGCCATTTTAGTCCTCCTGATTAATGCATTGTGATAACCTTATATCGACTCCGCGGAGATCTCAGGACGCGTGCGGCGCGCCCCTCCTTCCCCTGTGGATTCAATATCTTTTTCTTTTTGACGAGGAAAGAATATTCATCTCGTCCCTGTACTTTGCCACCGTTCTGCGCGAGATCTCAAATCCCTTTCCGGCCAGCCTGTCCGCGATTGCCTGATCGCTCAGCGGCTTTCTGGGGTCCTCTCCGTTCACAATTTCCCGGATAAATTCCTTTATGCTGCTGGATGAGATCCCCTCTCCCCTGCCGTCTGACACGCCCGCCGAAAAGAAATGGCGGATCTCAAATATTCCTCTGTCGCACTGCAGGTATTTCCCGTTGATCGATCTTGAGACCGTGGATTCGTGGATTCCCACTTCCTCCGCGATATCCTTCAGCGTCAGCGTCTTCATGTATTTCGGGCCGCGCTCAAAGAAGTCATTCTGAAATCTGACCACAGCCTCCGCTACATTATATATGGTCTGTCTTCTCTGGTCGATGCTCCGTATCAGCCATAGCGCGGAGTTGACCCTCTCAGACAGATATTCCGAAAGCTGCTCATCGTTGTCCGCCCGCTGCAGAAGGCCCCTGTAATAGGAGCTTATCTTCAGGCTCGGCGTGCTGC
>CADBRP010000053.1 GCA_902797095.1 uncultured Eubacteriales bacterium
GCGATGAAGCCATAGCATCTGCTGCCGGCGCGCTCAGGGCATGCGCGATCGGTCTGTTTTTCCAGATGATCTCGCTGCTGTTCGCAAATTATATTGTGCTGTTCGAACATTATATCATCTCTGCCATCGTCATAATCGTTGTGAATTTATTGGCTCCGCTCTACGGCGCGGCATACGGAGGCGAGTTCGCCAAAATGATTTCCGGCAATGTTGCGGTCGGTATTTTCTGGGGCGTCACGGTCTGCAGCATACTGGTGACCATTGTGCTGATCCCGATTTTCATTTCGATCATCAACAGAAGGCTGCGCGGAAAGGGCAGGCTTTGGATGATGCCTGCAGGATTCGGCGTCTCACCGGAAAATGAGCTTAAGGATACGATGACCAGTGAAAAGGCGGTCATGAGATTCAAGGATAAGGTTTTGGATTTCTGCGGAGAGAAAGGCATCTCAAAAAAGATTTCCTTTCTTACTGCACTGACCGTCGAGGAAATCGCAATGAACATCCTGCAGCTCGGCTTCATGCGCGATGATAAAAACCACCTCCTGGATGTCAGGGTTGTGTATAAAGAAGGAGGGATTATCCTGCGGTTCAGAGATGACTGCCCGAACTTCGATCCGCGGAAACAATATGAGACGATATTTCGAAACGACGACATAAGCCGAATGGTCGGGGCAAAGATGATCATCGCAAAAGCCAAAGATGTCAGTTACACCTCGCTGCTTAACCTCAACAACCTGATCATACATATCGAAGATGAGCTGAGTATATCAGCCGGCAAATGACTGCGTGATCTGCGAAAGGAATCTTTCGGCGATGGGCGTGAATGTCTGATGCCTGTTCCATATAAGATAGAAGCTGGTTTCCATTACCGGTTCAAGAGGCCTGAATACAAGGCCGCTTTTTTCGGAGCAGTCGACCAGATTCTCGAGTGTCAGAAGTATGCCCAGCCCTTCAAGGGCAAACATGGAGCCGTTATATGACAGACGGAATGATCCCTCCAGATGAAGCTCGCCGGCGTGATCGCCTGCCCACTCCTTTATTTCACGCTGCCAGCTCTGTTCGGAGCTGAATAAAGGCTCACCGATAAGGTCATCGACTGTGATGGCCTTTTTGGATGCCAGAGGGTGTGAGGAGGTCATTACCGCGCCCCAGATATCGGTATTCGGAAATGTGATATAGCTGTATTTACGCGTATCCGGAAGTTCGCTGCATATCACGGCGAAATCCAGCAGACCTTTATCGAGCTTTTCCGTGACCTGCTCGGTATCACCGCTGGTGATATGATAATTAAGATCCGGGTAAGCGGCTTTGAATCTGCCTATTTCACGCGCCAGATACCTGATCTGATAAGATTCCGCCAGGCCGAAGTAAAGCTCTCCGCCGGTTATGTCGTCGAGAGATACGAATTCTTTTTCGATTTTGTCGGCCATAGCCACCAGGTCTTCAGCCCTGTCGCGAAGCAGCATGCCTTCATCGGTCAGCCTGATGCTGAAGCTTCTGCGGGTGAAAAGTTTTTTGCTGAACTCTTCTTCGAGAGCCTTCATCGTCTTTGAAAGGGTAGGCTGCGTCACATGCAGCACTTCAGCCGCTCTGGTCATATTCTCTTCCCTGGCGACTGCAAGGAAATATCTGAGGCTGCGGATATCCATCCCGGGCTCCTTTCCGTGATATGCGAAAATGGAATGTCATGATATTCATTATAACCATTGGCGAATATCACCGCAACCATGTATCATGCAGACATGGACAAGAAGCAATTGGAATCGATGATCGGGAATATGAAGGACGCGGGCTGCTCCGGCGCGGATATCGAGAGGGTCAGGAATCTTTACGAAGCGGGTTTCGAAGCTGAGATCGTAAAGTGTCTGAGAAGATGCAGGTGTGACCTGATCGATGAACTGCACAGCAGCCAGCGCAAGGTGGACAGCATCGACCGTCTGATAAGATCGGCCGAAAAATCAATTTAGAAAAAAGGAGAGGGAAAGATGATCAGAAAAGAAGAACTCACACTGGTACAGGACTGGGATAAGACTTTTGCGAAGAGTGATAAAGTGGATCACAGCAAGGTGACTTTCGTCAACCGCTACGGCATCACGCTGGCGGCGGATATGTATGTGCCGAAGAATGCCGAGGGAAAGCTTCCGGCAATCGCGGTATGCGGACCGTTCGGAGCGGTCAAGGAGCAGTGCTCAGGGCTTTACGCTCAGACTATGGCGGAGAGAGGGTTCCTGACGATCGCGTTCGATCCTTCCTTCACAGGCGAGAGCGGAGGCAATGTAAGATACATGGCTTCTCCTGACATCAATACAGAAGACTTCATGGCAGCGGTAGACTTCCTGTCGCTGAATGAACAGGCTGACGCGGACCGAATCGGCATCATCGGCATCTGCGGATGGGGAGGAATGGCGCTCAACGCGGCAGCGCTCGATACAAGAATCAAAGCCGCGGTCGCGTCCACGATGTATGACATGACCAGAGTCAACGCGAACGGGTATTTCGACGCCGAGGACAGCGAAGAGCAGCGTTATGAGAAGAAAGCGGCCATGAACGCCCAGAGACTCGCGGATCTTAAAGCGGACGGATACGCCCGCGCGGGCGGGGTCATCGATCCGCTGCCGGAGGGCATCCCGCAGTTTGTGGCAGACTATCACGCGTATTACAAGACAGACAGGGGCTATCACGAAAGATCCCTCAATTCAAATGAAGGATGGAATGTGATCGGGTGCGAATCGTTCATTAATCAGCCGATCCTCAAGTACTCCAATGAGATCCGCGGCGCGGTTCTGATCATGCATGGAGATCAGGCGCATTCGTACTACTTCGGCAAGGACGCGTACGCTCACATGATCGACGGAAACAAGTACGCGGACAACAAGGAGTTCCTGACGATCGAAGGGGCGACTCACTGCGACCTCTATGACGGCGGCGAAACGGACGCGATCCCGTTCGATAAAGTGCAGGAGTTCTTTGAAAAGAACATGTAAAAGCAGGGGCGGGCTGCCTTTGCGGCCTGAGGAGGAAAACCGTGAAAAAGATTGCCGCGCTGACATTGCTGCTGATCATGCAGCTTGTGATTATCTGCGGGTGCGGGGCTTCACAGCCGGATGAACTGCAGAAAGATGACAACTCGGGAGTTGTTCAGGAGGAACAGATGTCTGATAAAGAACTCATAATGAAGATAGACGGGAAGACTGTTCCGGTGGAATGGGAGGACAACGAATCAGTAGCGGCTCTCAGGGAACTGGCCGCCGGCGGTCTTGAGATCAGCGCCTCGAGATATGGAGGCTTTGAGCAGGTCGGGGATTTAGGAACCAGCCTGCCGCGAAACGACAAAAGCATGAACGCAGGCCCGGGAGACATCATGCTGTATTCAGGCAGCAGCATCGTTGTATTTTATGGATCCAACTCATGGGCGTATACCAGGCTTGGGAAGATCGGCCTGTCAGAGGAGGAGATGAA
>CADBRP010000054.1 GCA_902797095.1 uncultured Eubacteriales bacterium
CCGTATCCTTCATGATCCTGTATCGCGTGCCCCACCTCATGGGCAGCCACTCCGACCGCCGCGATGGAACAACTCCCGTACACATCCTGCGAAAGGCTGATCGTCTTGTCAGTGGGATCATAATGATCCGTCAGATTTCCTCCAATATGCTTGATTGGCATTCCTCCCATCCCGTTTTTCGCGAGGATCTCCCGTGTCACATATTCTCCCGTAAGCCCCCTCCTGTTTGGAACCTGTGAATACTTCCTGAACGCGCTCTTTACTTTGAACTGCGCATACAAAGACAGGATGATCCCCGGAATCAGAAGTATGAATGTCCAGTCATATCCATATCCGTAATACATGGTTTCGTACCCCCCTTTTTCTCTGATGCATATAGAATACCATATTTCCTCTCTGACTGCGATGCTGATTTCTTTTTACGTAAAGCTTCCTGAAACTTTACGACGTCCGTACCCGGACCTTGCAAGCAAAAAGGACGCCGAACCCGCGGCGTCCTTTTGAGATCGCTTTTATTTTCCCGGTTTAGAAAATGGTTGTCTTGTAGATGAACTTGACGCTTCCGTCCATCCCGTCAGCCAGTCTTGTGAAGGTCTTATAGCTCTGGCCTGCATCGGCGAGATCCTCCACATTTTTGATGGAACCCTTCAGGTCGTTCTGGTACAGATCGACCAGTTCCTTGATACCGTCCTTATAGAGCTTGGACATTCCGTCACGCAGCTGCTTCGCGCCCTTGTCAAGCTTCTTCGTGCCGCCGGCAAGAGAATCCGTTCCTTCCTTAAGATCCTCCATTCCGTCAGCCAGCTGCTTCGCGCCGCCGGCAAGCTGGACGTTTCCTTTTTTCATCTGATCCGTTCCGCTGACCAGCTGGTCAAGGCCCTTGCTCAGTTCTCCTTCCTTTCCGACGGATTTCGCCACCTGATCATGAAGGGATGCAAGGCCGGCGTTGATGGAAGTCAGCCCGCCGATAAGAGTGGTCTGCTTCTTACCTTCCTTCGCGAGATCCTGATCATAGGATCCGAGAGATCCGGAGATCTTCTTCAGTCCGCCGTTTATAGTGTCGATCGCCTTCGCGGCGTTGCTCAGGTCGTTTGCCGACTGTTCCATCGACTTGGACGCAAGAGCGATGCCCTTTGAGGGATCCGGTTTGCCTGTCTCATCGTTTATGATCTGCACAGCGGAGAGCCCGGTATACGCGTCTTCCAGACCCTGCCCGGCGCCCTGCGCGACCTGCTTGTATTTTTCGGCTGCCGCTTTATATGTTCCCGCCGTTCCAGCGGCGGATTTGTAGGCGTTGATGATATTTCTGATTTCCGCGGCTTTCGCAGGATCCACGCCTTCCAGTGCCTTATTCACATCTTCGTCAGAGGGCGTTGAACCGGAATCGGAGGGCATGATGCTGTCAATGGCCTTGAGGTTGTTTGTCACATCCTCGCTTCCCTTCTTCAGCTTAACTCTTGCTCCCGCAATTCCTTCTGCCGCCTGCTGCAGCGAATAAGCGCCCTTCTTCGCGCTGTCCGACCCGTCTCTCAGGCCCTGCGCCACTGTATCCAGACCCTGGATGACTCCCATCTCCTCAGGCTTTTCCCCTTTTTTATCAAGACCGTTCTTGATTTCCTTCAGGCCTGAGAGGATGGTGCCTGTACCGGACTTCATCTCAGAGCACGCGTCCGCGATCTGGTTCATCTTCTTTTTCAGAGTGCCGCGGAGCTTCACCGCGCCGTCGGATATCTGACGAGATCCGTCCAGCGCCTTGTTTGTTCCCGCCTGCAGCGAATCCGCGCCCTTCTTCAGCGCGGCTGCGCCCTTCTGCAGCTCCGGCATATTCTCGTTAAGGGTATCGATTCCCTGGTAGAGCGTATCGGAACCATCGGCCAGCTTTTTCGCTCCGTCCTGAAGCTGTTTGACCTGATCGTCCATATCAAGCTTATCGAATTCATCGGCGTCGATCTCATCAAACGCGGAATTCGTCACCACCGTCATCATGTCCTGCACGCTGAATTCTTTGGCGTTTCCGGTAATGGTGACGCTGTCGTTCAGGTCGAGATCCACATCGATCTTGTCATTTTTGACGTTCAGATCCAGCGCCTCCTGAAGGCCGGGAGCGGCCATGCCGACGACGATCTTCTTGTCGCCGTCATCGATGACCTTGCCGTGATCGATGTCGATATCCGTCAGCGTCTCGTCTTCAACGATGAATCCGGTCATGGCGATGAACGGAACCGTAACGCTCTTTCCGTTCACATCGGCTTTCGCGTTATTCGTATAGTCGATCTGTATCTTCAGCCTTCCTGTGGTGCCGTCCAGATCCTTTCCCTCAATGCTCTTTCCGTCCAGTGTATAGCTGATCTTCATGGTGACAGGCGTCTCCTGGGCGGTCGTTCCCTGGTAGAAGATATCCTTTCCTCCGGCATTCCAGACAAGGCTGTCCTTCGCGCCCTTTTCAAAGGTCTCCTCTCCCTTGACGTTCTCAATATTCTCCAGATTTGAAGCATCATGGATCTTGTCGGATTCCAGCGAATTTTTGAGATGGTCGCTGACAACGACCTCCTGCTGCGAGCCGTTGGATCCCGTTACGACGTATACGGTCTCATCCTTTGAGATCTGCGCCGCAGAAGCCGGCATCGCCGTCATGGCGGTCATTACCAGAACCGTTCCCAGAGCGGCTGCTTTTTTTATAAGTCCTGATTTCATTAGCGTTCCTCCAAATGTATCTGATCAGGTTCGTCTTTATCGATATCATCCCGCAAAGGCAGGACGTTTTCTTTCTTTTCTTTTCCCGGACCGAAATGACGGCTGGTCCTGAGTATGATCCCGTCGAACAGAACGAAGAATGACGGGACGATAAACATTACCACGAGCAGGCTTATGATCGCGCCGCGGGCCATAAGCAGGCACAGGGAGCTGATCAGATCGATGTTTGAGTACAGCGCCACGCCGATCGTGGCGGCGAAAAAGCTCAGCGCGCTGACCAGCACCGAAGGCATCGATGAGGAGTGGGCGATCCTTATCGATTCGATCTTTTCCTTCCCGGACGTCCTCTCCATCTTATACCTGGTGGTCATAAGTATCGCGTAGTCCACCGTCGATCCGAGCTGTACCGTACTGATGATGATGGATGTGATGAACGCCAGCACAGTACCGGTATAGTATGGTATTCCAAGATTTATGAATATGCCGAGCTCGATGGACGCGACTAGGATGACCGGCAGCGATATGGACTGAAGCGCAAACAGTATGATCAGGAATATCGCCGCGACTGAAATGCCGGTAACCACCTTGAAGTCATGGTCTGTGATATCGATCAGATCCTTGGTGCACGGCGCTTCCCCGATCAGCAGCGCCCCGGCGTCATATTTCCTCACTATTTTATTCAGTTTGTCGATCTGTTCATTGACCTCATCGCTCGCGACCGCGTACTCGGAATTTATGATCGCCAGCTGATAATTATCACTGGACAGCTCTCCTTCAAGCCTTGACGGAGTCATCATATCCGGGAATGTCGGACCGAGCGTGCCCTCCATACTGAGGGTATAGCCGACGCCGTCGACCCTGTCTATTTCCTTCATCATATCCCGCACGTCTTTCTGCGGCGTGTCCGCGTCGATCAGAAGCATGTGGGTGCAGTTCATATTAAAATCATCCGCAAGCTTCTCATTCGCCACCGCAAAAGGCAGATCCTGCGGAATGCTGAGGTCCAGCTTGTAATAAACGTCTGTATTCCGGTATCCGTAAAACGCGGGACCCAGCAGGATCAGAAAGATCGCCGCGAAGATCAGGGGGCGTTTGACGATGAAACCGGACAGCTTATCAAATTTCGGCACTACCGGTTTGTGCCTCGTTTTGTTGATGATCTTCTCACCGCACAGGATCATAGCCGGAAGGATCGTTACCGAAGAAACAACTCCGATAAGAACGCCCTTGGCAAGGACGATTCCCATATCCAGCCCCAGCCTGAATGTCATAAAACAGAGCGCCAGGAATCCCGCGATGGTAGTCAGCGAACTGCTCGAGATGGATACCAGTGTCTTGGAAATAGCGTTCGCCATTGCCTCATCCCGTTCCATCCCGTGTATATTCCGGTGTTCCTCATAGCTGTGCCACAGGAAGATCGAATAATCCGTTGTGACGGCCAGCTGAAGCACTGCCGCGATCGCCTGGGTAATAAAGGATATCTCCCCCTGAATCAGGTTCGATCCCATATTGTACATGATGGCCATTCCTATTCCCAGGATAAAGATCACCGGGATGGCGAAGGAATTCATAAAGATTCCCAGAACGATCATGGCCAGCACGACCGCAACGGCTACATAAACAGGCTCCTCCTTCTCGATCAGTTCCTTCAGATCCTCCACGAAGCAGGTCATTCCGCTGATGAATCCCTGTTTTCCGCATATCTGCCGCATCTCTGTGACGGCTTCCAGCGTTTCATCATCCGAGGTCGGAAGGTCAAAGAAGACCGCCATCAGAGTAGTGTCGCCGCTGTTGAATTTGTCATATATATCCTCAGGAAGCATGACTTCCGGAACCGAAAGATCCAGTATGGTGTCATACCAGATGATCGTATCCACATGGTCCACTGCTTCCAGCTTTGCTTTCAGCTTCGCGACTTCCTTCGTCTCCATGCCGTCTACCATGACCATTGCGAATCCGCCTTTGCCGAACTCATCCAGAAGGATGTCCTGGCCCCGTATGGTATCAATGGATTTCGGCAGATATGTCAGTACGTCATAGTTGATTCTGGTTCCGATGAACCCGAATACAGACGGTATCAGCAGAAGAAAGGCAATTATTACGATGATTTTTCTTTTTCTGGCTATAGCTCTTCCAAAGCCCAGCATTCCGCAGTACACTCCTTATTTGCAGCTTTAACAGGATAATAATCCTTGCCATGCAAATAATATTATTCTAAATATGAGTTAAGTTCCATATGCAAAGGAAATCACGTGCACAAAATCTGTGCACTTCCCCGTTTTTGCACAAAAGCAGGATCATTCCTTTTTCAGGCCGTCCAGCCCTTTCTCCGAGCTTGTCAGAACGGATTCCAGAGTCCCTTCAAAAAGCGTGCTGTAGATATGCGCCATTTCCTCAGGCTGCTGCGGCATTTCCGCGCTGACCCAGTTCAAAACGGCGCCTATGACGGCATGTGTATAAAAATCCGCGGCAAGCCGGACCGCGTCTTTGCTGACGTCCACTTTTGAGGCCGCGATCGACACTATCACTTCGACATGTCTGTACATAACATTTGATACGAAATTCTGCAGCACCTCCCCGCTGACCGATTCATAGGTATGCAGCACCATCTCCCTGTGTTCGTACAGGAAGTTCAGCATTTCCAGCAGGCCATCCTCCCAGTCTTCATCCGAAGAGTATTTTCTGATGATCTCTTCAGTCTTGTCGGTGAAGATCCAGCTGAGAAGCTCGTACACATCATGAAAGTGATAATAAAAAGTATTCCTTGTAAGGCCGCATTTGTCTGTGATGTCCCGGATCGTGATGTGATCCAGAGTTCTGTTCTTCAGAAGCTCCGTCACAGCATCAGCCATCGCGCGTCTTGTCAGATCGCTCATTTCACTGTCTCCACGCAGTTAGTCTTGGCTAACCACCGTTATCTTACACTGTTTTGGACCTTATGTCAATTCTGACGCATTTCCATCGTCATCGTTTCAGAAAGGGAAATGCTGCCTGAGAGCAGTATCTTCGCGATCCCGCCATGGTCCCTTCTTACTGACACATACAGTTCACCCGCAGGCTCTCTGAAGCGGAATTCCGTTTCTTCCGTCTGAAGCGCGCAGGCGTACGCCGTCGCCGCCGACCCGGACGCGCAGCTTCCCTCGAAGTATATGGTGTCCACATCCCTGACGTAGACGATCGGCCTGAGTGTCCCGGTCTCCTGATCGAGAAACATGATGCCGAACGCAGGGAAATCCGTTCCGGTCCTTTTCCTCTCTCTCCCGGCCAGATCATCCCGGATACCGCAGAACAGGCTCCGGACTTCCTCCTCGGGCGCGTCCATAAGGCGGAGCACACTCCGGGGGTCCTCCTGCAGGCTGTCAGAGAACACAAGATGCGCGATTCCGTCCATCCTTACCAGGATTCCGGAAAGAACCGATTCTCCTGCCTGAATGCTGATCTCCTCCGCCCCCTCCGGAAGCGGCATCTCGATCTGCGCTGTTTCCTTCTCGAAATCAAGATTCGCGTGAAGAAGCTCTGAGGTTCCGCTCACTCTGACTGTGATTTCCTTAAGAGGCGGCTCATTCAGTCCTGCCGCGTAATACGCAAAGGCTCTGGACGCGTTTCCGCAGAACTCCAGACCGCACATTTCCATTGCCGGAGGATCCTGAGGCCGCAGTATGAAGGCGACCTGTTCCGCTTCCCTGTGTTTTTCAAGAAGCGCCTCGGCGATCGCCGCGTAGTCTTTCCTGTCCGCGGGGGAAAGGACCATTATGGTAATGTTTCCTGCCGGATCGGCGATAAGGTATTCTATCGTTCTCATAGCGTTTCTCTCCTGCAAAAGCGAAACTGTTTCTATTTAAGATTATCAGGGTTCAGGACCTGCAGTTCTTCAGGAACGAACAGCCCGTCCCTGCGGATCAGCACGTCATCAAACCAGATCTCCCCTCCTCCGTATTCCGGTCTCTGGATCATCACCAGATCCCAGTGCACCGAGGACTCATTCCCGTTGGGGGCGTCCTCATAACACATTCCCGGAGTCAGGTGGAAGCTGCCGCTGATTTTTTCATCAAAAAGCGTATCCTTCATCGGATGCATGATATATGGATTTACGCCCAGGGCAAATTCCCCGAAATACCGCGCCCCTTCATCGGTATCAAGCAGCTCGTTGATCCTGGAGTCGTCGTTGGCGGACGCCCTGACGATCTTTCCGTCCCGGATCTCGAACACGATATTCTCATAGGTAAAGCCCTGTTCTTCGGAGGGAGTATTGTAGGATATGACCCCGTTCATGGAATTCCTGACAGGAGCGGTATATACTTCCCCGTCGGGGATATTCCTTTCACCGTCACACTTGACCGCGCCGATCCCCTTTATGGAGAATGAAAGGTCCGTCCCGGGTCCCTTGATGCGCACACGGTCTGTTCTGTCCATCAGCTCCTTGAGCGGATCCATAGCCCTGCTCATCTTTTTGTAGTCCAGTGTGCAGACATCAAAGTAAAAATCCTCAAACGCCTCCAGGCTGGTGTTCGCGAGCTGCGCCATGGAATGATTCGGGTAGCGCAGCACGACCCACTTCGTTTCATTGACCCGGTAATCCAGGGTGGGCTGTGTCATGCGGCTGTACAGATTCAGTTTTTCAGAGGGAACATCAGAGAGCTCCGATGTATTGCTCCCCGCCCGGACGGCGATATACGCCTGCATTCCCTTCATCTGAGCGAGGCTGATCTCATCCATGAATCTGAGCTGTTCCTCTGTGCAGCCCAGCAGGATCTCCCGCGTCACCTGAGAGTCCCGTATCTCAGCATACGGCAGGCCGCCTGCCTCGTAAACATCCTTTATCAGCTGCCTGACCAGATTTTTGCAGCACTCTCCCTCATAGCTGATCAGAACCCTGTCGCCGGGCCTGACATCACATGAATATTCAGTAAGAAGCTTTGATAATTTCTTTATTCTCGGGTCCATAAATTCCTCCTGCTACTCTGCTTCGCCGTCGCCGTCTTCCTCGTTCTCAGCGCCGCCGTCTTCCTGGTCTCCTTCGCCGTCTTCTTCATTCTCAGCGTCGGAGTCTTTGTCTCCTTCCCCAGTCGGGCCTTCCTCAGATCCGATTACCGTAACCTTCACTCCTTCTCCCGCGAGCGTCGTCACGGAATCTCCCCCGATATCCTTCTTTATCGCGAGTTTTCCGCTTTTCATGTCTTTCATGAGTTTATCATACGCCGTCTGGTCGAACTGCGTGAAACGGGCGTTGGTCATCTCAAGCCCTATGCCGTCGTTTTCCGCGGAATAGTTGTAGATGGATCCGCCCTGAAAGTTATTCCTGTGATAGTTTTTCAGGATATCCGTGACCGCCTTTCCGATGTCCTTTTTCGCGGAGGTGATCACTGATTCCGAAAGCGCGCTCTGGTCAGTATCAACGCCGATCATCTTCGCGCCTTCCTTGTCCGCGGCCTTTGCAACCGCCTCTCCGATGGATCCGCCGCAGGCAAATATCACTTCCGTTCCATCCTGATACCATTTTCTGGAATCCTCCAGGATCTTATATGAAGCGGTGAACGTGCCGCTGTAGCTGTAGGTGATATTGACATTTCCGCTTCCGCGTTCCTTCACTGCCGCGGAGGCGCCCTGCACAAATCCGTATCCGTAACGCTTTACAGAAGGAAACGCCTCTCCGCCCAGAAAGCCCAGATTCCTGTATCCATCCATTACAGCCGCGTAGCCTGCAAGATACCCCGCCTGCTCCTCAGCGAAAAGAACGCCCGTGCTGTTTGCGGCTGTCTCATAGTTGTAATCATCGTCCCTTGGAACCGCGTCCAGCAGAACAAAATACAGATCCTTGTATCTGTCCTGAGCCGTATGCGCGGCAGTCTCGAACTGGCTTCCGGCCAGGAAGATGATCTTCGCTCCCTGGTTTTTCGCTTCCCTGACAGCATCCAGACACGCCGATTCCGATCCGCCTTCTGTCCGGTATGTCTGGTAGGTCATGCCGTTCTCGTCTCCAAAAGCAGTGATCGCGTCCCAGGCGGCTTTATGGAACGATCCGTCCTCAACGCCGGTCTGATCGGTGATGAGGATGATCTCACTGGTTTCCGGTTCCTCCTGCGCCTCCTCCTGGCTGCCGCAGCCGGTGAAAAGCAGCAAGGAGACCGCCAGCATCGAAACGATGATCCAAAACCTCTTGTTCATTTTTCTTCTCCATCTCCAATGATTTTATAGATAAGCGGCCGAGCCGCGGGTTTTACATCGCTGAACGCAAAGGCAGACAGAGCTTCTTCCCCGATTCTGACCAGGCTCTCTTTGTCAGATGAGTAGACAGTGCACAGAGGATCTCCCTGTCTCACACTGTCTCCTGTTTTTGCGTGAAGCAGTATCCCCGCTCCATGATCAACATCATCATCCTTTTTCTCCCGTCCCGCTCCTGTATGCTGTGAGGCGATCCCGATCTTCTCAGCGTCCAGAGACTCTATATATCCATCCCGCGGCGCCGGAACATCATAGCTGTATTCAGAAAGCGCGAGCAGTTCCGGATCATCCGCGGCGCGGGGATCGCCTCCCTGACCCTGGAACAGATCCCTGAGCTTGGCGAGTCCCGCCCCTGAATCGAGAGCTTCTTTTGCCTTTTCATAACCGGACTGAGGGCTGTCCGCCTTCTCTCCCATGTACACCATCAGGCCTGCCAGCGTCAGAGACAGCTCCGTGATATCCTCCGGTCCCTTTCCCTGTAGGACCTGAATCGCCTCCCTGACCTCAAGGGCGTTGCCGACCGCGTTTCCGAGCGGCTGGTTCATATCCGTGATCACAGCCATCGTCCGTTTTCCGTCCGCGTTGCCGATCTCCACCATCATGCGCGCCAGTTCCTCCGCGTCCTCAGGCGTTTTCATGAAAGCGCCCCGTCCGCATTTCACGTCAAGAAGGATCCCGTCAGAGCCGGAAGCCAGTTTCTTGCTCATGATGCTGGAGGTGATCAGGCTGAGATTCTCAACGGTCCCGGTCACATCACGCAGCGCGTAGATTTTTTTGTCCGCCGGAGCGATATGCGCTGTCTGTCCGATCACCGAGATCCCGTTGCTGTTGACCAGGTCGAAGAACTTCTCCTCCTCGATGGCTGTCTGGTAACCCGGAACAGATTCCAGTTTATCCACAGTCCCGCCTGTAAAGCCAAGGCCTCTGCCGCTCATCTTCGCGACGGGAACTCCGCAGGCGGCAGCGAGCGGTCCGCAGATCAGAGTCGTCTTGTCTCCGACTCCGCCTGTGCTGTGCTTATCGATCTTGATTCCATGAATGCCGGACAGATCGGCAGTATCCCCGGAAAGCTTCATCTCCCGGGTCAGGCACACCGTTTCGTCATGGTTCATGCCCTGAAAACAGACCGCCATAAGAAACGCTGACATCTGATAATCCGGGATCTCACCTTCTGTGAAACCCTTCACTAAATACCTGATTTCCTCTTCAGAGAGCGCTCTGCCGTCACGCTTCTTTAAGATGATGCTGACAGTATTCACCGGATCAGCTCCTTTCTCATACTTTCTCCGACTGCTGTTTTAAAACGGCCTTCTGTCAGAAGATCCAGAGCCGTAGCCCCGATATCCGCGAAAGATCCGCGGGTGCCGAGATTCACACCCGGCTTTACAGCCGCCCCGGAGAAAACACCGAAAATATATTCTCTTGTATGATCGAACCCGCTGTGAATCGGGTCGTTGCCGTGATCGGCGCACAAAACCAGGAGGTCGTCCTCCTTCATTGCCGAAAGGATCTCAGGCAGTCTCCTGTCAAAAGCCTCAATCGCGTCCCCGTATCCCTTCGGATCCCTTCTGTGTCCGTATTTGGAATCGAAATCGACGAGGTTCGTGAACAGCAGCCCCCTGAAGTCCTGCCTGAGCGCTTCGATCGTTTTCGTGATTCCGTCATCATTATCCTCGGTATGCACAGCCTCTGTCACTCCGCATCCGTTGAAAATATCCCTGATCTTGCCGACGGCGTACACCGTCTGGCCGTCTTCCTTCAGAATGTCCAGAACCGTCGGCTCCGGCGGATCTACGGAAAAATCCTTTCTGTCGGATGTCCGCACCCTTTTTCCGTCCTGATCTATGATATAAGGTCTGGCGATGACTCTGCCGCAGGCGTACTCGCCCTGCAGAAGCTCCCTGGCTGTTTCGCATATACGGTAGAGTTCCTCAAGGGGAATCACCGCTGTATTTGCCGCTACCTGGAACACGCTGTCAGCGGAGGTGTATACGATGACCTTGCCGGTAGCCTCATGCTCAGGCCCCAGCTCCTCGATGATGACGGTTCCGGAATGGGTGCAGTTTCCCAGCCAGCCTCTTCCTATTCTCCTTGAAAATTCCTCCATCAGTTCCTCCGGGAAACCGTCAGGCCAGGTTTTGAACGGAATGTCCGTTTTGATTCCGGCAATCTCCCAGTGTCCCGTGATCGTATCCTTGCCCGCGGACAGCTCCATGAATCTTCCGCAGGCGCCTTCAAAATCGTCTTCGGCAAGTCTTCCCCCCGCCGCATTTTCCACATTACCGAATCCGAGCCGCCTCAGATTCGGAATATCAAGCGGTCTTGAATCCAGAATGTGTCCGAGAGTATCAGCTCCGGCATCTCCGTAATCAGCCGCGTCAGGCAGGGCTCCAACCCCGAGACTGTCAAGAACCATGATGCAGACCCTTCTGATTTCTGATTTCATAACAAACGCTCCTTATCTGATTTTCAGAGGACAGCAGTTCAGAAAATCAGCTGATACCAGATGGTACCTTATTCCGTGATAATCCCCGCGTATCGCGCCGCGGAAGCCGTCCTCCCCATGAATATGCCCGTAATATACGTCCTTCACCCCATAGTCTTCAAACATCTTCTGAAACGCTGAAAAAGACCGTGTGTCAGAGACAGGGGGAAAATGGAGAACCCCTGTGATAACGCCTTCCCTGCCTTTGCGTATCTCCTCCGCGCCCCGTTTCAGCGAATTCTCAAGGCGCAGCAGCTCCCGGCGCATGATCTTCTCATCAGGTTCCCGGAAATCCTCGTGATCCGGAGTGATCCATCCGCGGCTGCCGCAGATATACAGGCCTTCCGCATAATAGCAGTCATTCTGCAGAAAAAAAGACCTGCTGTACATCCGGTTCAGCTTCGTGATGCCGCTCCACCACAGGTCATGGTTCCCTTTCAGCAGCACCTTCTTCCCGGGCAGCGCGTCGATCCAGTCAAGATCGTATTTCGCGTCCTCAAGCTTAAGCGCCCATGATATGTCTCCTGCCAGGATAACGGTATCCTCCTCCCGTATCAAAGACCTCCAGTTCCTCTCGATACGGCCTGCGTGGTCATACCATCTCGGTCCGAATACATCCATCGGCTTATCAGCTCCCGGGAAAAAAGACAGATGCAGATCTCCTATGATAAAAACACTCATTCCTCTTCTCCCTGCCAGCTGGTAACCGTAATGTCCTTTCGTTCTTCCTCAAGGCGGGACACATCCTTCAGCGTTTTTCGTATCTGCCGTGTCCTGGGTCCGAGAAGCTCATCCATATCCTTCTGGGCCAGCTGCAGATGCTTTCTGGTCCTCTCCATCGTTTCCTCAAATTTTTCAAAATCGGAGGAGGTCTTCATAAGAAGCTTCCATATCTCCCCTGAACGTTCTGATACAGCTACCGTACGGAATCCCATGCGGAAACTGTTCAGAAGCGCCGCCATCGTTGTCGGCCCTGCGATCGTAACGCTGTAATCTCTCTGCAGGATCCCGGTAAGGTTGAGGCGCAGCACCTCCGCGTACAGGCCTTCAAAGGGAAGGAACATGATCCCGAAATCAGTAGTCGCGGGAGGCATAATGTACTTATTCCTTATATCCGCGGCCGAACGCAGGATCGCCCGGCGAAGAGCGTCTCTCTGCGAGCGGATCACCGCGGGATCTCCCAGTTCATACGCTTCCAGCAGATTCATATAGGCGTCCGCCGGAAATTTGGAATCGATGGGAAGATATACCGGATCCAGCCCGTCTCCCGGAAACTTCACCGCGTACTCTACCCTTGTCGCTCCTCCAGTGACCGCCGCGTTTTCCTCATACTGCTCAGGAGCCAGTATCTCCTCCAGGATCGCTCCCAGCTGGACCTCCCCGAGGATGCCCCTTGTTTTCACCCCTGCCAGCACTTTCTTCAGGTCGTCCACACCCGAAGACAGGCTCTGCATCTCTCCGAGGCTTCTCTCGACCTGCAACAGAGCGCTGTTCATCTCACGGTTCAGCTCCATGAGACGGCGGTTCTGGGATTCTGAAAGATCCATCTGGTTTCTGGAGATCATCTCTCCCATTTTGTGTACACTGCTCTGCCGGATAAGCACCACAACGATCAGGGCTATCATCACCAGAAGCGCGATCAGTACAGCGATATTCATGTACGCTCCTTCACCTGATAAACTCATAGACGTCCAGATCCATGTCCTCTGTATAATCCGTATAGAGGATGTCCAGTTCTTTGAGTTCCCGGTTCATCTCCCGTCTTGAATCCTGTGTCTCCGAGTATATCTTCATGTACTCCTTATAGGAAAGTTTGCTTCCTTCCGACTTCTTCTTGAGCGCCAGCTGAAGCTGGATATACGTGTCACAGAGTCTGTTGAACTGGCGGATGCACTTTTCCGTCTGCCGTATCAGTTCCTTTGAGGCTTCATCGCCCTTATCGATATCGCCGGTGGGAAAACGGATGCTGCGCGAGCTGCTTTTGCAGACTCTGAGCAGATCTATATTGGAATCATAGTCCTTTTTGCGGAACATGCTCCGGAACTTGGAATCCGCTGTGATCTTAAGCTCCGCTTCCTTGAATTCCTCCACACATTCCACATAAAACCTGTCGATGGCGGCTATGATCTTCTTCTTGTCACTCATTCTGTATTCTCCTTCTCCGATTCCGCCTTCCGGATTGCCCGGAAGATCACATCGGACGCAAATCCTCTGGAAGCAAGCCGCCTCGCGGCCCGCGCCCTGATCTTCTCTTTTTCCTTCCAGTCCATTCCGGACAGGTCCTGATCCGCAAAGATCCTCTCTGCCAGGGCCAGCGCGGTTTCAAACTCATCCGGCGTCTCGGTCAGGCGTTCCGCCTCCTCGGCGGTCCCCCGGGAAACGCCCTTCGCGGCAAGCTCCTTCAGTATTCTTGCCCGTCCTTTTTCCTTTCGCCCCGCCGCCTCAAAATACAGCCTCGCGTATTCCAGGTCGTCGAGGTAGTGATAGGATTCCAGCATGTCGCAGGCTTCCCGGATCTCATCGCGGGAATAGCCTTTGCGCGAAAGATAGTCCTCCGTCTGTTTCCTCGTCCGCATCTGGCGGCTCAGGTAGACTGCGGCCTGATCAAACGCGTTCATCGAATACATCCCCCGCGACAGCGATGACGCACCGGTCTTTCCAGCGTTCCTTCATTTCGCAGATCGCCCTGATTCCGGTACAGTGCACCGGCATGATCTTTTCCACAGCTTCCTTCTGCATGGTGTCTATAACGGCCTTTCTGGTCTCTTCATCGGCCCCGTACAGGTGCATTCCAGCGGCGAAAAGCTTCACCGGCATTCCCGGGAACATTCTCTGCCCGGCTTTTAGTGAAGAAACCGCGCCGCGGTGACAGCATCCCGAAAAGATATAAAGGCCGCCGTTCTCACGGATCACAAGGCACTGTTCATGCGACATGTCATCCTCGACGAATTCCCCGCTTTCATCCCTGTAATAAAACCTTTCAGACGGAACGAATCCCTCCGCCTTGGGAACCGTTCCCGTGATAATGATATCGTTGGTGATCTTCACAGGCCCGTCTGTCCGGACAATGCGTTTTTCCATCGAGCTGAATTCTTCTTCGCTCCATCTGATTCCGCAGTGATTCTTCTCTATCCTTCCGTTTTCTGTTCCGTGGGATTTTCTCATGGCGTTCCGGTGCAGATACAGAGGCGCTTTGTCATTTATTTTCATAAACAGCGGGAATCCGCCCGTATGATCATAGTGCCCGTGACTGACCATGGCATAATCCACCGCCGAAAGATCGATATTCATCTTTTCAGCGTTATGCGCGAAGGTGTCGGTCGCGCCTGAATCGAACAGGATCTTCTTTCCCCCCGTCTCTATATATAAAGAAAGCCCGTGCTCTGCAAGGATTCCTTCATGCTCAGTCTTATTTTCAGTCAGAAAACAGATCTTCATCGGTCTTCTCCTTTCGGTAATCCACCCTTACGATCTCAATAACAGCTTCCGGCTCCCCAGCGGATCTCCTGCCTTTGCAGCAGCATCCGAAGAGGCCCCCGCCAAGCGGAAGCTCTGTAAAAACAATATCCTCACGTCCCAGCACCGGCTCCTTTTCGACTATATCCGCAAGGCCCCTCCCGGAGTACTTGGAAAACGCCTCCTTCCGGGTCCAGATCCGGAAAAAGCCTTCCAGGCCGTGAGTTTCTGTATATTCCTGTTCCTCCGCTGTGTAATACCTTTTCGCCAGCTTCCTGTGGTCGAGGCTTCTGGCGTACTGCAGATCCAGTCCGGCGTTCTCATCCGAAATCAGGCATCCGAAGGTGTCCCCGGTATGCGATACGGAGAAGAAAAGCCCGCTGTTTTCCAGATACGGTTTTCCCTCCGGCGTTCTCCTGATCACAGGATCCTGCAGCCCGTTTCCAGCCAGGATTTTCTTCACCAGAAACTCTGTCAGTTCCTTTCCGGAAA
>CADBRP010000055.1 GCA_902797095.1 uncultured Eubacteriales bacterium
CTTCTTTTTCTTTTTCTTCTTCGTCGCCATATCACCGAAGATGTTTCCGATGTCGATGCTCATGCCCTCATTGCCCATATCCAGCTGATTGGTCTTCGGGGCGTCTGTCACCTGGATCTCGATGTACTGCTCCTCCAGAAGGCCGTCGCGCAGCTGCTGCCGCACCTGCTCTCTCGCCAGCTCGGTCTCTCTCTCTTCATCGTTTCCCGCTGCCGCCTGCTGCTGCTCGTACTGCTCCTTCTGGCTGACATACCCGCTGTTTCCGAGAATGAAATCAAAGGGGCCGCGGCTGGTGTTGCCCGCCTGCCTGCCTTTGCCCGGGATGATCGCTTCGATGATCCGTTCCTCCGCGAGCTCGTCAGCAACGGAGTATTTTTCCTCCAGCATTGCCTGCTTGGTGATCCTGATGGAAGCCTCCATCAGATCACGCACCATGGAATCCACGTCCCGGCCGACATAGCCGACCTCAGTAAATTTCGTCGCCTCGACCTTGACGAAGGGCGCGTCCATCAGCTTCGCCAGACGGCGCGCAATTTCGGTCTTTCCGCATCCGGTGGGTCCCATCATCAGGATGTTCTTCGGAGTGATCTCCTCCCGCATCTCATCGGAGAGAAGGCTTCTTCTGTATCTGTTCCGGAGCGCGATGGCGACGGATTTCTTGGCGTCATCCTGCCCGATGATATATTTATCCAGCTCGCTTACGATCTCTCTGGGAGTCATCTGATAAAGCTTGTTTGCCATGTTTTCCTCCTACAGTTTCTCCACGGAGATGTGGTCATTGGTATAAACGCAGATAGACGCGGCGATCTCAAGAGATTTCCGCACGATCTCCTCGGCGCTCAGGTCCGTGTTGTTGTACAGCGCGTTCGCCGCGGCGTAGGCGTAGTTTCCGCCGGATCCGATGGCTACAAACGGCTGGTCCGGTTCAATGACCTCGCCGGTTCCTGAAATGATCAGAAGATCCTCTTTATCCGCTACGATCATCAGGGCTTCCAGATTCCTGACGGCCTTGTCCGAACGCCAGAGCTGCGCCAGCGCTACCGCGGCCCGTTTCAGGTTGCCGCCGTGCTCATCCAGTTTGCTTTCGAATTTTTCCGTCAGCGAAAAAGCATCGGCGACCGATCCCGCAAAGCCTGTAATGATGGAGTTTCTGTAGATCTTTTTGACCTTCTTGGCACCATTCTTCATGATGGCGGTCTCGCCCATGGTGACCTGGCCGTCCCCTCCGATGCAGATATCATCCTCGCTGCGTTTGACCGCAACGATCGTTGTCGCGTGGAACTGTCCCATTAATATTCCTCCTGAATTTCTGATTTAATCTGTCCTGTCGGCATTATACACCATCATTCAGTATATTTGCACTCACTGTTTGAACACTGGTATGTGCCGTTCCTGGTTTTTTTCTCCACCAGAAGGCTCCCGCACTCGGGGCACTTTCTGTCCACCGGCCGGTTCCAGAATACGCGGCTGCAGTCCGGATAGCCCTCACATCCGTAAAATACTCTCCCTCTGCGGCTCTTCTTTTCTATGATATCCTTTCCGCAGTCCGGGCATTTTACGCCGATTCTGTGAATGATCGGTCTGGTATTCTTGCATTCCGGATAGCCGGTGCAGGCGATAAAATCACCGAAACGGCCGTGCTTGATCGCCATGGGCCTGCCGCATTTGTCGCAGACCTCATCGATCAGCTCGACCTCCGGTTCCATCCTTTCGATCTCTTCGTAGGCCTTCTTCAGTTCCGTCTCGAAACCGCCGTAAAAATCCTCTATGACAGTTTTCCAGCGGGTCCCCTTGGTCTCTATATCGTCAAGCTTCTCTTCCATTTCAGCGGTAAAGCCGGCGTCGACGATCTCCTCGAAATAGTCGGCCATCAGATCCGCCACAGTGAAGCCCAGGTCCGTGGGAACAAGGGATTTCTTTTCCTTCTTTATATATCTGCGGTCTCCCAGCGTAGCGACGATCGGCGCGTAGGTGCTGGGTCTGCCGATATCCTTTTCTTCCAGATCCTTCACGAGGCTCGCCTCGGTGAAACGGGCCGGAGGCTGGGTGAAATTCTGCTCTCCGTATACCTTCTCCGCAGTCAGTTCCTCGCCTTCGGCAAGCTCAGGCAGCCATTTCTTATCCTCTTCGCTTCCCGCCTGGTCGTACACCTTCAGGAATCCGTCAAAGACAGGCTTTGAACCGACCGCGTGGAAAACATACCCGTTGTTCTCCATATCCGCGCTGACCGTTCTGAAGACCGCGCGGGACATCTGGCTTGCCATAAAGCGGTTCCAGATCAGCTGATAAAGCCTGAACAGGTCCTTTCCTTCAGCGTCTTTGCACAGCTGCTCCCGGATCATCTCCGGCGTCAGATCGATCTGGGACGGCCGGATCGCCTCGTGAGCGTCCTGCACATCCTTCTTGCGGTTGGTGTAGACCGTTCCGCCGTAGTATTCCCCGCCCAGATTCTCAGTGATGTATTCCTTCGCGGCAGCTCTTGCCTCGTCGGAGATCCTGACGGAGTCTGTTCTGATATACGAAACCAGACCGACGGTGCCCCTGCCTTTGATCTCAACACCTTCATAAAGCTGCTGGGCGATCCTCATGGTCTTTCTCGTGTTGAAGTTCAGCTTGTTTGCAGCGTCCTGCTGCAGGCTGCTGGTGGTAAACGGAGGATGCGGATTTCTTGCGCGCTCCTTTTCCTCCACTTTTTTTACGGTGAAGCTTCCCCCGCGCAGCTTTTCCAGCACAGCTTCACTCTCCGCTGCGCTTTCAACGGAGATCTTCTTTCCTTCGTGTCCCGTCAGCTTCGCGGTGAACTTTCTTCCTTTTTTGAAGTCCGCGAGGATGGTCCAGTATTCCTCCGGAACAAAAGCCTGGATCTCCTTTTCCCTGTCACATATGATCTTCAGAGCCGCGGACTGAACGCGTCCCGCGCTGAGCCCGCGCCGGACCTTCTTCCAGAGAAGCGGCGAGATCTGATATCCCACAAGCCGGTCAAGAACACGTCTTGCCTGCTGCGCGTCCACCAGACTGATATCGATCTTTCTCGGATGCTTCACTGCTTCCTTGATGGTTTTTTTCGTGATTTCATTGAAAACGATCCTGCAGGGCGTTTCGCTGTCGATTCCCAGAAGCGTCGCCAGATGCCAGGAAATCGCTTCTCCTTCGCGGTCCGGGTCAGTCGCAAGGTAGACTTTTGACGCCTTTTTCGCTTCCTTCTTAAGTTCCCGGATAACGTCTCCTTTTCCGCGGATATTGATATACTGCGGTTCAAAATCGTTTTCTATGTCAATGCCCAGCTTGCTTTTGGGCAGATCTCTTACATGTCCTACCGAGGCGATCACCTTATACCTCTGCCCCAGGAATTTACCTATGGTTTTGGCTTTTGAAGGCGACTCCACAATGACAAGCGTTTTTGCTGCGGCCATAATATCCTCCTGCTGTACCAGTCGTTACATTTTCCGATTATAGGATGTATCGATTTGATTTGCAAGAAAAAATTTGCC
>CADBRP010000056.1 GCA_902797095.1 uncultured Eubacteriales bacterium
CCGGAAGTCGAGATCCCTGAAGTCGAGATCCCTGAAGCGGAAGTTCCGGAAATAGAAGAAGAGCCGGAGGTCGAGATCCCTGAGGCTGAGGAAGCGGTTGAAGAAGTGAAGCCGGAGGAAGCCGAAGAGACTCTTGAAGATCTTGAGAAGCTCGCCATGGAAGATGTCCTTGAGGACGTTCCTGAGCCGGAAGTTCCGGAAGCGCCTGCGGAGGAGCCGATCGAGGAGATCTCCTTCGAAGGGCTTGAAGAGCTTTTTAAGGACTGATTCAACCGATGAAGTGCATGAAGCGCACGGTAGCAAAAGCCGCCGTGCGTATTTTTTGATAAGAGGCTTGTGACATGGAATTATTAAAGCAGAGAATTATTCGTGACGGAATCGCAATCGGAAAGGACACCATCAAGGTAGACGGATTTCTCAACCATCAGATCGATGTGGCGCTGCTGGAGGAGATCGGAAAGGAATTCGCCGAACGCTTTAAGGGATGTGAGATCAACAAGATACTTACCGTAGAGTCCAGCGGCATCGCCGTGGCTGTTACCTCTGCGAAATACTTCGGATATCCCCCTGTCGTGTTCGCGAAAAAAACCGCGCCGAATACCATGGTGGAGGGCTGTTACGAGGAAGAGGCAAGATCCTTTACAAAAGGAACGGTTTCTGTGATCCGCGTCTCTGAGAAGTACATTCATCCGGGGGACAAAGTGCTGATCCTGGATGATTTCCTGGCGCATGGGGAAGCGTCCCTCGCCATGACCAAACTTATCCGGAAGGCCGGAGCGGAAGTGGCCGGAATAGGCATTGTTATCGAAAAAGGTTTCCAGATCGGCTCCAGCAAGCTGCGTTCAAAGGGGTTCAAGGTCGAATCGCTTGCGATCATCGAGAAGATCGAAGACGGAAAGATCATTTTCGCGGATGATGAGAACGCGGACGCTGATCGGGATTCAGAATAAAAGACTGGCAGGCTTTTCAGTACAGGAGGAATATAAATGAAGGTCTATAACACACTGACAAGAAAAAAAGAGGAACTGGTACCCATCGAGGAGGGAAAGGTGCGCATCTATGTATGCGGCCCCACAGTATACAATTTCTTCCATATCGGAAACGCGCGTCCGTTCGTTGTCTTTGACACGCTGCGCAAGTATCTGATGTACAGAGGCTACGATGTGAAGTTCGTGCAGAATTTCACCGATGTTGATGATAAGATCATCAACAAAGCCCGGGAGGAAGGCGTTACAGCTCCGGAGATCAGTGAAAAATATATTGAAGAGTATTACAAGGACGCTGCCGCGCTGAACGTGCTCAAGGCCGATGTGCATCCCAAAGTCTCCGAGCATATTCCGGAGATCATCGATTTTGTGCAGACGCTGATCGATAAGGGGTATGCCTATGAGAGAAACGGCGACGTCTATTTCTCCACCCGCAAGTTCGAGGGCTACGGCAAGCTTTCAAAGAAGGACATCGACGAGCTGGAATCCGGCGCGCGGATCGCTATCAATGAGGACAAGGACGATCCGCTTGATTTCGCGCTCTGGAAGGCGCAGAAGGAGCCGGATGAGATCGCGTGGGACTGCCCCTGGGGCAAAGGCAGGCCGGGCTGGCACATCGAATGCTCCGCGATGGCGAAAAAACATCTGGGAGATACCATTGACATCCACGCCGGCGGACAGGATCTGCAGTTCCCGCACCATGAGAACGAGATTGCCCAGTCGGAGTGCTGCAACGGCGTGCCTTTCGCGAACTACTGGATGCACAACGGATATATCACCATCGATAACGAAAAGATGTCCAAATCCAAGGGCAACTTCTTCACTGTCAGGGACATCCTGAAGGAGTACAGCGGTGAGGTCATGCGCTTCTTCCTGCTGTCAGGACACTACAGGAATCCCATCAATTTCAGCGATCAGCTGATGGAACAGGCCAGAAACTCTCTGGGCAGAATGCAGAACGCCAAGGCGAACCTGCAGCATCTGATCGAAAACGGAGATGACGGCGAAATGACGGCTGCGGAAAAAGAGGCCGCGGCGGGATTTGATTCCGCGAAGCAGGCGTTTATCAGCGCGATGGATGACGATCTGAACACTGCCGACGGAATCTCCGCTGTATTCGAACTGATCACGGCGATCAACACAGCGGTAAGAGGCGGAGCCACCAAGGCCTTTGCGAAAGCGGCGCTGGACGCGCTGATGGAGCTGTGCGGCGTGCTGGGACTTTTGCAGGCGGACAGCGATGAGGGCGAGATGGATGACGATATCCAGGCGCTCATCGAGGAAAGACAGGAAGCCCGCAAGGCGAAGAACTATGCCCGCGCGGATGAGATCAGAGATCTCTTAAAGTCCCGCGGGATCACGCTGAAGGATACCCCGCAGGGCGTGCAGATCATCAGGGAG
>CADBRP010000057.1 GCA_902797095.1 uncultured Eubacteriales bacterium
CTCTTCAAATGTGCTGCCGCAGTGCGGGCATGTGATGAGGATCTTTCCCGCGCCTACAGGGACCTTCAGAGCCCCCTTGCAGTTCGGACAGATAAACACCCTTTTCCCGGCGTCCTCTTTTCTGGTGCGGCGGCTGAATCCCGCTTCTTTCCGCGCGGACCTGTACTGCCCGCCTCCATATTGTCCGCCTCCGTACTGCCCGTTTCCATACCGGCGGTTTACGTACTGCCCGCCGTTACCGCGCTTTCCAGTGACTTTCTCCTTCAGCTGCAGGTATCTGAAGTTTTCCTGCTGCCTTTTTCCTATGTTTCTGGACAGCATCCTGCCGTATACGACGCACAGTATCACGATTACAATTAAATTCAGGATCCTGCGGGCCGCGAACATCTCGATAATGATCAGAGCCGCGGCAATGATCAGCAGAAGTCTGTTCAGCTCATCCGAACCATACCGCCCCATCATAAATCTTGAAAACCAGTTTCTGAAACCGTTCATGAAAAACTCCTTTTGCTGTTACTTCTCTGTGCCGAATACTTCCCTTGCAGCTTCCACTGATTTCATAGCGTCCCTGCAGTAATAATCCGCTCCGATAGCCTTTGCGTACTCCTCCGTAAGCACCGCGCCGCCGACCATGACGCGGCACTGAGGAGAAGCCTCCCTGATTGCGGCAATGGTCTCCTCCATGCTTTTCAGCGTTGTTGTCATCAGCGCGGAAAGCCCTACCAGGCGGATATCATGTTTGAGCACCGTCTCTACGATCTTTTCCTTTGGCACGTCCCGTCCAAGGTCGATCATGTGAAATCCATAATTTTCCATTATGACGCGGACGATGTTTTTTCCGATATCATGGATATCCCCTTCCACCGTAGCCAGCACTACATCCCCGAGGGAGATGGTATTTTCGACGCTTCCCGAAAGGCTTCCCTTTACGACCTCGAAGCATTCCTGAGCCGCGCCCGCCGCCTGCAGCATCTGGGGCAGAAAGAGAGTACCCTTCTCAAACTTTTTCCCGACCTCCTCCAGAGCAGGAATCAGATAACTGCTGACCACCGTCATTCCGTCTTCTTCCAGCAGAATGGCGCGGACCGCTTCCGCTGCTTCCCTCTTCATTCCGTTCTCGATCGCGCGGAACAGATCCGGCGCTTTCGTGTCTGATATTCCGCCGGCCTTCGCCTGCCCGGACGGATCCGCTTTCACATTCGCCGGAGAGCCCGTTTTCGCGCCATCCGCGGCAGTTCCGGCAGCACCGCCCGCGGCCTTCTGCGCGGGTTTCTTTCCGAGTCCCGCCAGAAAACGCTCATCCGTATACCGCCCGATATAGTCCGCGGCGTTTTCATCCCTGTTCTTAAGAACGTTGAACGCGAACACGGTTCCCATCATATCCTCATCATTCGGGTTCAGGATGGGAAGGTCCAGCCCGTTTTCCATGGCAAGGGCGAGAAATGTCCGGTTGATCAGCGGCCGCACCGGAAGCCCGAAGCTGACGTTCGATACGCCAAGCGCGGTCCTGAGGCCGAGCCGTTCCTTTACCATGCGAACTGCGCGCAGCGTTTCGTTGACTTCCTTCTGCTGCGCGGAAGCCGTCAAAGTCAGGCAGTCGATAATCAGGTTTTCCCTTGGGATCCCGTATTCCAGAGCTCTGTTTAAGATTTTTTCCGCAATGGCGAATCTCTCCTCCGCCGTCGGCGGAATCCCGGATTCATCCAGGGTCAGCCCTATTACCGCCGCCCCGTATTTCTTTACGATAGGGAGGATCCTTGCCAGGACCTGATCCTCTCCGCTGACCGAGTTTATGATCGGCTTGCCGTTATATACCCTCAGCGCCGCCTCAATTGCCTCCGGGTCGGAGGAATCGATCTGCAAAGGCAGGTCGGTCACAGACTGCAGTTCCCTGATCACCTCAGGCAGCAGCTTCGCCTCATCAAGACCCGGAACTCCGACATTGACATCCAGGATCTCCGCGCCTGCCTCGATCTGCTCCAGCGCCTGATCCAGAAGATAGTCCATATCATGATCAAGCAGCGCCTGCTTCATTTTCTTCTTGCCGGTGGGGTTCAGCCGTTCGCCGATGACAGTCACATGATCCACCGCAACCACCCTGCTCCGGCTGGACAGCTTCAGCCTGCGCCTTTCGGCCGCTGCCGCCGCGCCTCCTCCCAAAGGAGAAAACACCCTTACGCCGGGCCACCCGGAAACGGGCGCCGCATGAGAAGAAACGGACGCCGCCCGCGCGGAAGATCCGATCTCCTTTTCGCTGAAGCCGCCGGTTTCCCTGCCGAACCATTTCGCCTGCTCCGCGATTCCCGCAATGTATTCAGGTGTTGTTCCGCAGCATCCTCCCGCCATGCTGACGCCGGAACGGAAAAACTCGCCTATGCTGTCCGCGAACTGCGCCGCTGTGATATCGTATTCACCGGTCGCCGGATCCGGAAGTCCCGCGTTCGGCTTCGCGAAGACAGGAAGAGAAGTGCATTCCTTCATCCTTCGGATCATGGGAAGAATCTGCACAGGTCCCAGAGAGCAGTTGATCCCCATGGCATCCACTCCCAGACCTTCCAGCTGCACCGCCATGGCCTCGATTCCCGTGCCTGTAAAAGTCCTTCCGTTTTCCTCGAAGGTCATGGATACAAATACAGGAAGACCGCAGTTTTCCTTTGCCGCAAGCACAGCTGCCCTGACCTCGTAGATATCGGTCATTGTTTCAATGACGACGAGATCCGCCCCTGCTTTTGCGCCTGCCAGCACCAGTGTTCTGTAGGCGTCATACGCGTCCTCAAAGGAGAGGGACCCCATGGGCTCCAGCATCTCTCCGAGAGGCCCCATATCCATCGCCACCAGGATGCTCCGCCCTTCGGCAGCCATCTCTTCTCTGATTTTCTTCGCGGGCTGAATGAGAGCCGCGACCGCCGCCTCAGCGCCTTCTTTCCCCGTCTGCAGGATCCACTGCCGGTTCAGGGAAAAAGTAGGGGCGTAGAGTATGTCCGATCCCGCCCTGGCGTACTTTCTGTGGATCTCCTCAACGACATCGGTATGGCTGAGGAGATAGCTGTTCTGATCCTCTCCGGGCTGCATGCCCGCGCGCTGCAGCATCGTGCCCATCGCGCCGTCGAGGATGAAAATTCTGTTCTTAAAATCGTACTTCATAATGTATGATTATACATCATCTGTCCGCCCTGTGGCAACGAAACTTGCGCATTCATTGACGCTTCGCCGCCTGTGTTGAAGAGGTGTTTTCAGCGGCGGCGGAAATCGCCGGATTATACGGTTCTGCTCCTTGCTGACTGGCGGGAATGAGTTTATAATTATGTCAATACCTTGAAAGGGGCTGAGATTATGAAAATTCCAGATATTTACAAAGAGAAAAAACCTGTCTTTTCGCTGGAGATCTTCCCGCCGAAACGGAAATCCAACATAGCCTCCCTGTATCAGGCCGTGGAAAGGCTCGCGCAATGCGATCCGGATTTCATCAGCGTAACATACGGAGCGGGCGGAAATATCGCTGACAATTCCACCTGCGAGATCGCCGCCAATATCAAGAAGGAATACGGAATCGAGACCGTTGCGCATCTGACCTGCGTGAACTCCACAAGGGAGGACGTGCAGGAGATGATCGCGCGTTTTCAGGACGCGGATATCGAGAACGTCATGGCGCTGCGGGGAGACATCGTGCCCGGCGAGGATATCCGCCGGGAGTTCCGGCATGCCAACGAGCTCGCCATCGAGATCCAGCGCAAATGCAACGACAGCCTGGAGATCCTCGGGGCATGCTATCCGGAGGGACACTATCAGAGCAAAAGCCTGGACAGCGACATCCAGAACCTGAAATACAAGATCGGGGCCGGCGTTCGGGTCCTGATCACCCAGCTGTTTTTTGACAACAACGCGTTCTATAACTTTGTGGGAAGGGCCCGCAGCGTCGGGATCAATGTCCCGATCTCGGCCGGCATCATGCCCATCGTGAAAGCCTCTCAGATCGAAAAGACGGTGCAGCTTTCCGGCGCAAGCCTGCCCCATGAGTTCACCGCCATGATCAGCCGGTACGAGCACGATCCGGCGGGTCTGTATGAAGCCGGCATCGAATACGCCGTCGCCCAGGCCCGCGATCTGATCAGAAGCGGCGTGGACGGAATCCACATCTACACCATGAACGACCCGGAGGTCGCGCTCCGGGTGCACGAGCAGATCAGCGACCTGCTGTGATCATCACGATTTGGGCGCTGAGATTTTGGCTGCTTCTTTGTTTGGGAGCTGAGATTTTGGTTGCTTCAGTATTTGGGCGCTGAGATTTCAGCCGCTTCAGTCTTTGGACGCTGAGATTTTGGCTGCTCCGATCTTTGGGCGCTGAAATCCCAGCCGTTTGTTGGATTAATTTGATCGAAGTTCTCTATATTACAACTTTCACTTTTTACAGGCCTTATTTTCTGTGCTTCAAAGCTGCTTTATTGGATTATTTTGCCCGATGGTTATATAATCCAACTTTCGAAGGTGAAATGTTGGACTATTTCTTTCATAATTACAATTGTCCAAGAAACCATCTTTTTCTGCCCTTTTCAA
>CADBRP010000058.1 GCA_902797095.1 uncultured Eubacteriales bacterium
CCAGCCTTTGCATGTCGTGCAAAATCCAAAAAAATACAAAAAATTCCAGAATTCAGTGCGAGGGCTTGTTGTTATTGGATTTCTGCTTGATAAAATATAAGTTCAGGAAGACGAGTCCGGGGATTCATTAAGGAGATGACTTCAAATGAGAAACAAGACACTGGTGATTCTGACCGCTTTTATCATAGCGATTGCAATGTATATGCCGATGCCTTCCTTTGCGGGAGATACGCAGCATGAGCAGGGTGAATCTGCGACAAAGGCTGTGGCCGAGAAGGCGGACCCGAAGGGCGGCGATTCCGGGGAAGAAGGCCTCGGAGAGAAGGAGCCCGGGGATAAAGCGTCCGGGGATAAAGCGTCCGGGGATAAATCATCTGGTGAAAAGGCGTCCGGGAATAAAACGTCCGGAGATCAGACGTCTGGAGACCAGGCGTCCGGGGATAAATCATCTGGTGAAAAGACGTCCGGAGATCAGGCGTCCGAAAAGGACAGCGCCGGAAAGGATGCCGGAAAGGACTCCGAAGAGAAGGACGTGAAGAAGGACGCCGAAGCAAAGGACCCCGAAACCAAGGCCCCCGAAGCAAAGGACCCCGAAACCAAGGCCCCCGAAACCAAGAACCCCGAAAGCAAAGCTTCCGCGGACCAGCCGGCGGACACCAACGCCGGAAAAACCGGCCCGGCCGCTTTTGCGAAGCTGGCAAAGAACGCGTCCAACGCTATCCCGCTGCGGGCGGCATCTGATTGGGGATGGGGCAACCCGGAGCACACCGTCCGCTGGGACCTGACAGAAGAGGGCCAAAACAAGACCCTGACATTTACCGTTCTGGAGGGGGCGTCAACGGACAAGGAAAAAGCCATCACCCGGGTGCTTGACAGTGACGGCAATGCGGTCACGTCCGACTTCAAGAACTCAATCACCGGGATCAAGATCAGTGACGGAATTACCGGCATTGGCTGGAAAGCGCTCTACGACAGGAACAGCAACGCGAAGCCGGCGTACGATGATTCATATACGGTCAACAAAAGTGAAACCGGCGTATTCCAGGATTTTGCGAACCTGAAAAAGGTAGAGACCTGCAGCAGCATCAAGAGGATCGGATGGAGCGCGTTCCGCAGATGCTACTCGCTGGAATCCTTTGATTTCTCAAAGCTGACGAACCTGGAGGAAATCATGAACCAGGCTTTCAGCCCGTGCGGCCTTAAGGATGTGGATCTGTCGAAGTGCACGAGCCTGAAGGTCCTCCACCACGCGATCTTTTCCGGAGCCAGCGCAACCGCCGCCCAGCACGGAATCACCAGCGTGACGCTTCCGGCAAACCTTGAGGTCATCGGAAGCACCGCTTTTACGGAGTGCAGGAATCTGAAGCATGTCACTTTTGAGGACATTTCCAAAGTGAAAACGGTGTATAATTCCGCTTTCAAGGGCAAAGGCAGCAACACCGGCGACCTCAATCCAATCGAATATATTGCTGATAAAAAGACGATGCAGCGGGCGGCGACCCGCAACGCGGCCGCGAAACTGTTTACGGGCATTTCAGATGAGACTCCCTTGCCGACTGACACGTTTGACTATACTGCTCTCGAAGAAGAGGACTGGCCGCTTAGCGTTGCAGTCAAGGATAAAACAACGGTCTATAACGGAAACGGACAGAAGGGATACGAGATCAGTTCCGTGGAGGGGACCGGCGATGACACATGCACTGTAACGGGGCTGAAAGCCGGCCATAAGCTGAGCATCACGAACTACACCCCGTCATCCGGGACAGACGCTTCCGAACAGGCGTATGATAACGGAAGTTTTCCGGAGGTGCCCGAGCTGGACGCTATATTTGAGGGGTATGATTACGGCATCAATTACGTTACCGGAACGATGACCCCGGGAAAGCTCACGATCAATAAGCTCGATAAGGTGACCGTCAATGTTACCGGAAAAACCGGCAAAACGGAATATTCAGGGGTTCAGCAGAAGGTCTCCGGATATGATTTCGCGGTTGCGGATCCGGAAGGGTTCAATTATACGGCGGAAGATTTCGCGTTCAGCGGCAGCGATGAAGCCGCGAGAAAGGATGCCGGCAAGACCAGCATGGACCTGAACGCGGAGCAGTTTGAAAACACCAATGCCAATATCGCGGAGGTCGAATTCATTGTCACCGACGGATGGATCGAGATAACGAAAAAACAGGCCACAGTCACAACGGGAAGCGCGGAAAAGAAATATGACGGCAAACCGCTGACGGAAAGCACCGCATCATTCAGCGGCAGCGTCGCCGGAGAAGTAATCGCTGTCACCGCGACCGGAACCATAACAGACGTTGGTTCGGTTCCGAATACCTATTCCATCGACTGGGGTACCGCTGACCCTGGAAACTATGAGATAACAGAAAACCTGGGGACACTGACGGTCACTGAACCGGATCCGGAGCCGACTACAGACCCGACAAAGCCGAGCACAGATCCGACAAAGCCGAGCACAGATCCGACGAAGCCGACCACGGAACCGACAAAACCGAGTACGGACCCGACAAGCCCAACCACGGACCCGACCCATCATAACAATTCGGACAACAAAGACAAGAGCGCTGAAACCGGAGACAGTTCCATGCCGATGATGGCCCTGATCCTCCTGCTTGGCGCCGCGGCAGGGCTGACAGCCGCGGGATACAACAGAAGAAGCAGAAGAAACAGCAAAACCGGCAGATAGCAGATAACTGTCTGACGGAATCGCCCGGTTTTTCGGATATCCCCGGAAAACCGGGCGGGCGCCCCGGTAATTGAAACATCCGGTGAAATGAAGTATACTGACTTCAGACCGGCGCAGGCAGCTGGAAAAGGAATCGGGGGACAGTCTGGATGGGCAGAGAATTTAAGGAACTGAGACGCTGCGGCAGGCAGACGGTAAAAAAACACTACGGCCTGCTTTTGATCCTGTGCGTGCTCGCGGTCATGATCGGCACGGAATTTTCAGGGGCAGCGCTGTTCCAGCATGTCGTGACCGCCAGAGCGGAAGGCGCATCCAGCCCGACTGAATCTGAACAGCTACTGAAAGACGGAAGGCTGAGGGGTCCGGGAAGTGAAGTGTTCCGGACGATCGCCGGCGGCGACATCCTCGGCGGGATCGAACTGTCAAACGAACTGGAGGAGGAATACGAATCCTCCGGAGGAAACGTGCTGGGCCATACGGACGGGGTGCTTGCCTCCGTCGTTGACTCCGTGACTTCCGGGCATCTGTACATCAGGATCATTCAGGCGATCCTGACCATCACCAAATCACCAAAACTATCTGTATTTATCTTTGCGGCGCTGGGCTTTCTGGTCTACGCGCTGACTTTTGCGCTGATTCAGGAACCGTACGCGGTAATCATGCGGCGCATGTTTCTGGAAGCCAGGACCTATGAGAGCGTCCCGTTCCATCACGCTTTTCATCTGAAGCACGCGGGGCGCTGGGCAAGAGCGTCCATGACGATGCTTCTGACGGATCTCCTGCTTTTGATGTGGTCGCTAACCATTGCGGGAGGGTTCATCAAGCGGTATTCTTATTTTCTGGTGCCTTACATTTCGGCGGAAAATCCGGACATCCGGCCTTTGGAAGCCATCAATCTGTCCCGCAGGATGATGGACGGACATAAGTGGGAGGCGTTCAAGCTGGAAATGACGTTCTTCGGATGGTTCCTGCTGGGAGTGCTGACGATGGGCATACTCCACGTTTTCTATTATATTCCGTACAAGATCGCGACGCTCTCGGAATACTACGCCGAGCTGCGCGGAGAGGCGCTGACGCTGAAAACTGAGGGCGCCGAAATGCTGGACGATCACTGCCTGTTTGCTCCGGCGGATCCGGAGCGTCTGGAGGAGGCTTACAGGGACATCGAGCTGGAGAAAAAGTTCCTCGCGTCACAGGAGATCAGGCTGACGGGGAAGAGGAAATTCTTCGCGGAAAACCTGGGGATCTGGACGGGGAGCCTTTACGGCAAACAACAGTATCAGGAGTTTCAGAACCGCAGCTTTGCACTGAACGGCGCGGTCAACGCCATTGAGGGGCGTGCCTATCCCGACCGTCTGGACCCGAGGCTGAGAAATCAGGCGCTGGTCAGCAGGATCCAGATCGATTTCCTGCGGTGCTACACCATCCCGAATCTGTTCCTGATGTTTTTCATGTTCGCGTTCATCGGGTGGGCCTGGGAAGTGATTGTCGCTCTTATTCAGACCGGAACCTTTGTCAACCGCGGGTCTCTCTACGGCCCATGGGTCCCGATCTACGGCGCCGGCGGCGCACTCATCCTCATTGTCGTCTGCAAACTCAGGACTCGGCCTGTGCTGGAATTTTTCAGCATCATGGTGGTCTGCGGCGTGGTGGAGTATCTCACTTCGTATGTGATGGAAAAGCTGTATGACATGCGCTGGTGGGACTATTCCGGCTACTTTCTGAACCTGAACGGCCGGATCTGCGCGGAAGGCCTGTTCGCGTTCGCGGCGCTGGGCTGCATGCTGGTATATTTCCTCGGCCCTCAGCTCGACAATATGCTGATGAGGGCGAACCAGAAGAAGCTGGTGGCGATCACCGTGATCCTGCTGGCGTTCTTCAGCTGCGACGTGGTCTATTCGCAGATCCATCCCCACACAGGAACGGGCATCACCGACATGGGGCAGATCACGCCCCCGCAGCAGGTCTGCCAGACCGACGGGATTCTTTCGCAAAGGCAGGGGCCGCCTGCCCGAACCTGATTTTGGGCGCGCAAAAGCAGGCCGGATCCTGTGAAACCGCAAAAGATTCACAAAGGCTTCACATTCGTTCTCATTGAAAGTACAGCGTTTATCGTCTATAATATAACGTGATATGTTATGGTAACAATATCCATTTCAAGGATAAAGGGAAAAGGGGAGCACCGGAAGCTGTGATCAGGCGGACACATCAGATTAATACAGACACCAGGGAATTGAATAACAGCAGAAAAAAGCAGGCCCGCACGAATCTGAAACAGAGAGTGCTGGCTGGTTTGTGTGCTTTCTGTCTTGTTGTGCTGCAGTGCTTTGTGCTGGGGACGGCATTGCCGGAGAAGGCGTACGCGGCG
>CADBRP010000059.1 GCA_902797095.1 uncultured Eubacteriales bacterium
CGTTACATCCATTTCATCCTTCTCGTCAGAGATCATCGCGATCTTCTTGTACATCTGAAGCCGCAGCACATCGTCTTCGATATAATACCTGGGGATAAGGGCTGAGACCGGCATGTTGAAGGCCGTCTCCTCCGCCTTCGGCAGGACCTCTCCGCCCTGCAGGCGCTCCACCGCCTCCTCCAGGAGCTTACAGTACAGTTCGTATCCGATATTGAGCATGTGCCCGGACTGTTCCGTGCCCAGCAGATTCCCTGCCCCTCTGATCTCAAGATCCTTCATGGCGATCTTAAAGCCCGATCCGAACTCGGTGAAGTCGCGGATCGCCCGGAGCCGTTTTTCCGCGGTCTCTGAAAGGTTTTTATCCCGCCGGTACATCAGATACGCGTAGGCAAGGCGGCCGGACCGCCCTACTCTTCCCCTCAGCTGATACAGCTGCGCGAGACCGAAGCGGTCCGCGTCCAGGATGATCATGGTGTTTACATTCGGGATATCCATCCCTGATTCGATGATCGTTGTACAGACCAGGACATCGTATTCCCCTTCGGAGAAATCCATTATGAGATCCTCCAGCTCCCGCTCATTCATCCTGCCGTGGCCGACTCCGACGCGCGCGCCGGGCACCAGAGTGTGAATATGATCCGCCGTTCTCCTGATGGAATCCACCCGGTTATACAGCACAAACACCTGGCCGCCCCTCGCCATTTCCTTTTCGATGGCGTCGCGGATCACGAAATCATCCTCTTCCATCACATATGTCTGCACCGGCATGCGGTCTTCAGGCGGCTCCTCTATGGTGCTCATGTCACGGATCCCGGACAGAGACATGTGCAGAGTTCTCGGGATCGGCGTCGCGGACAGTGTCAGCACATCCACATTCTCCCGCATCTGCTTGATCTTTTCCTTATGCCTGACTCCGAACCGCTGCTCCTCGTCTATGACCAGAAGCCCCAGGTCTTTGAAGGAAACATCCTTTGAAAGGATCCTGTGCGTCCCGATCACGAGATCGATCTTCCCCGCGGCAAGATCCTCAGCGATCTTCCTCTGCTGGGCGGGGGTCCGGAATCTCGACAGCATCTCCACACGGAACGGAAATTTCTCAAACCTGCCTTTCAACGTGTAGTAATGCTGGTTTGCCAGAAGTGTGGTGGGCACCAGCACTGCAGCCTGTTTTCCGTCCGCCACGCATTTGAACAGTGCCCTGGCGGCCACTTCTGTCTTGCCGAAGCCCACATCGCCGCAAAGCAGCCTGTCCATAGGGGTCTTTTTCTCCATATCAGCCTTGATCTCATCGATGCAGCGAAGCTGATCCTCCGTCTCGACGAAGGGGAAACTGTCTTCGAATTCCTGCTGCCACGGAGTGTCCTCGGAAAAAGCGTATCCCTCTGACTGCATCCTTGCCGCGGATACCCGGATCAGGTCCTCCGCCATGTCCTCGACAGCGGCTTTCGCCCTTGCCTTGGTCAGTTTCCATTCCGATCCGGTCAGCTTGTTGAGCCGGGGCGTCACCCCGTCCCCTCCGATATATTTCTGCAGGGAATCGAGCTGGTCCACCGGGATGTACAGGAGGTCCGTTCCCGCGTATTTCACCTTGAGGTAATCCTTCTTCACCCCCTGGACCACCAGCTGTTCGATACCGGTAAAACGTCCGATTCCATGGCTCTCGTGAACTACGTAATCCCCTTCCTGCACGTCCGCGAAGCTCTTGATCTGGTCGCCCTTTTTCCTGCTTTTGCGCGATTTGCCGCTGCGCCGGGAAACGCCGAATATCTCTCCCTCCCAAAGCCAGCAGCGTTTTTCATCGGTAAATTCCATTCCCGAGGAGATCACGCCTTCCGCGACGGTAATGCTTCCCGGAGCCGCCTTGGCCCGCTCCGTGACGCCGCTCGCCGAAACGCCCGCGGTCTTTCTGCCGCGAAGCCCCTCATGATCCAGGAACTCCTCCACCCGGTCCATCTTTTCCCTGCTGCCGCAGACGATGGTGACCTGAAATCCCCTGGCCAGATAGCTCTCAAGATCTGTCTTCAGGGCGTCCAGCCTTCCGTTGTACGCCGGAGTCTGGCGGCACCTGACGCTGCGCAGCTCCTTCAGCGGCGGCGCGTTCTTTATGGTGCCGGCAAAAGGCGTGAAGATGTATCCGTCCTTCTGGTAAAGGCGGAAGAAATCCGCGCCGGAGGGAAGCGAGCTGAAATCCTCGCCTATCCCGCGCCCGTCCTCGAGGATGCTTTCAATGTCGGCGGAGATCTCCTTTTCCGAAGCCTCCAGAGTTTCCAGGATCCTGGCGGGATTATCGATCATGATCAGGGGATCCTTCATATAATCCCAGAAGAACACGCTCTCATCGTAGAAATATCCCTGCAGCCTCTCCAGATACTGCAGATTGATCATATTCTCCACATATTCCAGCAGCTGATCCCTGCGCTGCCGCAGATGATGCGACTGCTCCGTGCGGACATAGGA
>CADBRP010000060.1 GCA_902797095.1 uncultured Eubacteriales bacterium
ATAGGACAGGCCCAGCTCCTTCAGCTGATCCCTCATGTCGTTGATATTGGACCAGGTCCAGTCAGCAGGCGCCACGCCGTGCTTGATTGCGGCGTTCTCGGCAGGAAGCCCGAATCCGTCCCATCCCATCGGATGCAGTACGTTGAACCCCTTCATGGTCATGAAACGGGCAAGCACATCGCCGATAGAATAGTTGCGGACATGTCCCATATGCAGCTTTCCGGAGGGATACGGGAACATTTCAAGGACATAGTATTTTTCCTTGTCCGGATCCTCCGTTACTTTATAGGGCTTCTCCTCTTCCCAGATTTTCTGCCACTTTTTTTCGATTTCCGTGAAATGATACTTTTCCTGCATTGTCTTCCTCTTTCTCCAACTTATTCAACTTCTATGAATTCACAGTCTGCCCAGATTTTTTCGATGTTGTACTTTTCACGCATTTCAAGGGTCAGAATGTTTACGATCACATCGCCGTAATCCATCAGGATCCATCCGGACGATCTGGTTCCCTCCACGCTCTTCGTGAAGATCCCCTCCGGTTCCAGCGCGTCTTCAATATTCTCCTTAAGCGAATCCATCTGTCTTTCGCTGCCGGCTGACGCCATGACGAAATAATCCGCGAATGAGGATTTGGCGCTGATGTCGATCATCAGAATGTCCATTGCTTTCTTTTCACTAAGAGTGCCTGCGATCTTCTGTGCGAGATCCTTTGCTTCTAACATGATTCTCTCTCCTTTTTTTCCTTCAGATCCTGCAGTGCCTGCAGGGTATCTCCGTCAATATCCCCTTCTTCCGCACCGGACTGTTTCAGGTAGGCTATAGTATGCTCCAGCATGCAGATGCACGCCTCATCCAGGTCCTTCTTCGCCAGCCCGCGGATTTCTTCCACCGAAGGGTACTTTCTTCCCGGTTCGATTCCGTCTGCCAGAAAAACGATCTTTTCCAGCCTGCTCATTCCTTTCCGTCCGGTGGTATGATAGCTCACAGCGTTCAGGATATCCTGATCATCGATCCCGAAATCCCGCCGCATCAGACGCTCCGCGATCTTTCCGTGAGACAGATTGGGATTATTCTCATACCGGCCGTCAAGTCCGAACTCCAGTACATATTTATTCAGCTCCTGCAAAGGCAGGTTTCGCGCCATGTCATGAAACAGCGCCGCGGTCTCCGCTTTCGCGGGATCCTCTCCGTACATTTCCGCAAGTTCGCAGGCAAGACGCATCACCCGCATCGTATGCGCAAACCTGCTTTCCTTGAGGTGCGAGCTGATATAATCGCGCCCTCTGCGGTTCACATCCTCATAGATAAAGCCCATTGCGTATGATATACCTCTCCACAGGACCGCTTACCAGACCGTCCGCGGACCTGTGCTCAGAAATCCGCTTTCTGATCTCGGTAGAAGAGATGTCGTACTGCCTGTTATCGACTCTTGCGATCCTGGTGCCGTATTCTCTCTTCAGTTCCTTCATCATCTCTTCCAGCTCATCTTCCCGGTATCCGGGGCGGCTGCCCACGATGAAAGAATACCGCTGAAGCAGCTCCTCCGCGTTTTTCCAGGTCTTAAGCGCGAGCAGGGAATCTGTGCCGACGATGAACCAGAGCCGCGTTTCACTTCCGTATTTCTTCTGCATCGCCCTGAGCGTCAGGTATGTGTACGATACCCCTTCCCTGCGCAGCTCGAAATCGGAGATCTCGAGCTTTTCATGTCCCGCCGCCGCGAGACGAAGCATCTGCATGCGGTCGGAACCGTGTGACGCTTTCCGGTCGAGCTTAAAGGGCTGGTATCTCGCGGGGATCAGTATGACCTTCTCAAGGCCGCACTGCTCAGCCGCGTCCAGAGCCAGTCCCACATGCCCCGGGTGCACCGGATCAAACGATCCACCGAAAATGCCGATACGCCGTTCCATTATTCTTTTTCCGCGATCAGCGCGATGCCGAGTTCCTCAAGCTGCTGCGCGTCCACCGTTCCGGGAGCTTCGCTCACCATGCACTGCGCCGCCTGATTCTTCGGGAACGCGATCACCTCGCGAATGGATTTCTCGCCTGTAAGCAGCATGACCAGACGGTCAAGACCGTAGGCAAGGCCGCCGTGCGGCGGTGTGCCGTAACGGAACGCCTCCACCAGGAAACCGAACTTCTCGCTGATCTCCTCATCGGACATATTCAGCGCGCGGAACATATCCTCCTGCATTCCCCGGTCATGGATACGGATGCTTCCTCCGCCCAACTCCACTCCGTTCAGAACGATATCATAGGCGTTCGCCCTGCAGCTGTGCGGATCTGTTTTCAGAAGCTCCGCGTCTTCAGCCTTCGGAGAAGTGAACGGATGGTGCATGGCGGACCAGCGGTCCTCCTTCTCATCGTACTCGAAGAGCGGGAAATCCACCACCCAGAGGAAATTATACTGCTCATCATCCAGAAGCCCGAGCTCTCCGGCAATATGGCGGCGCAGGAATCCCAGCGCGTCCCAGACGACCTTGTTCCTGTCGGAAACGATAAGGATCAGATCATCTGCCTTTGCGCCCATATGATCCGCGATCTCTTTGAGCTGCTCCGGTGTGAAGAATTTGTTGACGGATGAGGACACGCCGTCCGCTGTCACCTTCATCCATACCATTCCCTTCGCCCCGTAGCTTTTGATGGCTTCTGTCAGCTTATCTATCTTCTTTCTCGTGTACACGGGCGCTCCGCCGGAAACACAGATTCCGCGGACGCTTCCGCCTGCCGCGACCGCGTCATTAAACACTTTGAACTCACAGCCCTTCACCAGTTCTGTGATATCCTGCAGTTCAAAACCGAATCTTGTATCCGGTTTGTCGCTTCCGAAGCGGTCCATCGCCTCCTGCCATGTAAGGCGCGGGAACGGCGTTTCAAGCTCGATTCCTTTCATCTCGCGGAAGACCCTCTTCATGAAGCCTTCCTGAATCCCGATGACATCATCCACATCCACGAATGACATCTCCAGGTCGATCTGGGTAAATTCCGGCTGGCGGTCCGCTCTGAGGTCCTCATCCCGGAAACACTTGACGATCTGGAAATACCGGTCGGTGCCGCCTACCATCAGAAGCTGCTTAAAGGTCTGCGGCGACTGCGGCAGAGCGTAGAACCTTCCCTGATTGACACGGCTGGGAACCAGATAATCCCTGGCGCCCTCCGGCGTTGACTTGATCAGCATCGGAGTCTCCACATCGGTGAATCCGCATTCGGCGAAATAACTGCGGGCGATGTTCGTCAGCTTCGCCCGGAAAAGCAGGTTGTCCTGCATTTTCTTCTTTCTGAGATCCAGATATCTGTATTTCAGCCTGAGATTGTCGTCGACATTATCATCGTCCTTGATATAGATCGGAGGAGTCTCAGCCTCGGAGTAGATCACCAGATCCTCAGCGAGGATCTCGATGTCGCCGGTGGGAAGCTCAGGGTTTTTGGATTCTCTTTCCGCCACGACGCCCTTTACTCCGACCACATACTCGCTTCTCAGGCTGTCCGCTCTGTCAAAAAGCTCCTGCGGAACGCTGTCGTTGAACACGACCTGCGTAATGCCTGTCTTATCTCTCACGTCGCAGAAAATCAGTCCGCCGAGATTGCGCTGCTTGGCGATCCATCCGTTCAGCGTAACGTTTTCTCCGATCTGTTCTTTTCTGAGTTCTCCGCACATGTGCGTTCTCTTGAATAATGCCATAAGCTGTGATTCCTCTCCTGTCTGTATTTTATGCCGGGTCTTTTCCCGCTTCTGTCTCTTATTTAAGCGCCTCTACGATACTGTCCATGGCCGCTTCGGTCTGCTCTCCGGACTCCATGTCCTTGATGGTGACCCTGCCGTTTTCCAGCTCGCTGTCGCCGATAACGATCGTCTTCTTCGCCTCGATCCTGTTGGCGTGCTTGAACTGGTTTTTCATGCTCCGGCCCATTACGTCCATCTGTACCGCGATGCCCGCGTCGCGCATTTCCTTCATCAGCTTCAGGGCAGCCTTCTTCGGCTCCTCCCCTACATACGCGATGAACACATCCGTTCCCGGTTCCCGCGGAATCTCCGCGCCGCACGCTTCCATGGTCATGAGCATACGCTCTTTGCCCATTCCCCATCCGACTCCCGGGGTGGAAGGTCCGCCGACTTCCTCGACAAGACCGTCATATCTTCCGCCTCCGCATACAGTGCCCTGGGCGCCGATCTTGGTTGTGACGAATTCAAAGGCGGTTTTTGTGTAATAGTCAAGTCCGCGGACGATCTTCGGATTAACGGTGTATTCGATTCCGAACGCATCCAGATTCGCTTTCAGGTCTTCAAACGCTTTCGCGCAGTCCTCGCAGAGATAATCCAGCATCATCGGCGCGTCCTTGACCAGCTCCTGATCGATCGGGGACTTGCAGTCCAGGATCCTCATCGGATTGGTGTGGTAGCGCTCCTGGCAGGTCGGGCAGAGCTCGTCATATTTCGGTTTCAGGAAGGTCTTCAGCGCTTCCCTGTGCTTTCCTCTGCAGGACGGGCATCCGACGCTGTTGATCTGCAGCTCCACATCGGTAATTCCCATCTCCTTGATAAAGTCATGTCCGATCGCGATGATCTCCGCGTCCGCCATCATATCCGTCGTGCCGAATGTCTCGACGCCGAACTGGTGGAACTCTCTGAGTCTTCCGGACTGCGGCTTCTCATAGCGGAAGCAGGGAATGTTGTATTAATACTTGTTCGGCTGGATGCCGGCGTATTCCTTGTGCTCGACATACGCGCGGACCACCGGAGAAGTCCCTTCCGGACGCAGAGTGATGCTTCTGCCCGCGAAATCCTTGAAAGTATACATCTCCTTCTGAACGATATCAGTGGTATCACCGACGCCGCGCTGGAACAGCTCCGTATGCTCAAACACCGGCGTACGGATCTCCTGAAAA
>CADBRP010000061.1 GCA_902797095.1 uncultured Eubacteriales bacterium
AGCTGACGAAAGCCTGCTGTGAGTACGGCGCGGACGGCGTTCTGGTGGTTACGCCCTATTACAACAAGGCGACGCAGGACGGTCTGGTAAAACTCTATTATGAATACGCGGACGCTGCCACCGCTCCGGTCATCCTGTACAATGTTCCGTCCAGAACCGGCGTGAACATCACTCCGGAGACATATGTAAGGCTGGCAGAGCATGAGAACATCGTAGCGGTCAAGGAGGCAAGCGGCAACATCGCGCAGATCACGGACCTGATGTCCAGAGTAAACGGAAACCTCGATCTGTATTCCGGCAACGACGATCAGATCGTACCGCTGCTTTCCGTAGGAGGCATCGGCGTGATCTCCGTGCTGTCGAACCTTCTGCCGAGACAGACGCATGACATGGTCATGGCGTATCTGAACGGCGACACAAAGAAGGCGGCGGAGATGCAGCTTCACTACTTCGATCTGGTAAGATCTCTCTTCTGCGAGGTCAACCCGATCCCGGTCAAGGCGGCGATGTCCTACATGGGATTCTGCGCGAACAGCGTACGTTCCCCGCTGTATCCGATGGAAGGAGCGAACGCGGAGAGACTGAAGGCATCCATGAGGAATGTCGGAATCGAAATCTGAGAAAAAAATATATTTAAGCATCTGACGGGGCGGCCTGAAAGCGGCTGCCCCGGTCAGTTTCAGGCCAAAGCCTGAGGAAAGGAAGCCAAAAATGAAAATCGGAATCGCAGGATACGGAAACCTGGGCCGCGGAGTGGAAGCGGCTGTGGAGCTTGCCGGCGACATGGATCTGACAGCGGTATTCACAAGACGTGATCCGGAGACTGTAAAGGTCGCGACGGACACGCCAGTGCTGCCCATGACAAAAATCGATGAGATGGCGGAGGATATCGACGTCATTATTCTCTGCGGAGGAAGCGCGACGGATCTGCCGGTCATGACGCCGGAGATCGCGGCGAAGTGCAATGTCGTGGACAGCTTTGATACGCACGCGAATATCCCGCAGCATCTGGCTGCCGTGGATGAAAGCGCGAAGGCGGCGGGAAACATCGGCGTGATTTCCGTGGGATGGGATCCGGGCCTGTTCTCAGTGGCGCGTCTGTACGCTAACGCGGCGCTTCCGGTTGGAAAAGACTATACCTTCTGGGGACGCGGCGTCAGCCAGGGACATTCCGATGCGATCCGCCGCATCGACGGCGTTCTTGACGCCAGACAGTACACCGTTCCGGTCGAGGAGGCGGTCCAGAGAGTAAGAAACGGAGAGAACCCGGACCTGACGACGAGAGACAAGCACACCAGAGAGTGCTATGTTGTTGCAGAGGAAGGCGCTGATCTTGAGGCGATCGAAAAGGCGATCGTCACCATGCCGAATTATTTTGACGAGTACGACACGACGGTCACCTTCATTACACAGGAAGAGATGGACCGCGACCACAAAGGCCTTCCGCACGGTGGCAGCGTGCTGCGCAGCGGCGTCACCGGAATCGAAGGCGAGTTCGGCGATACCATCGAGTTTTCGCTGAATCTGGAATCCAACCCCTACTTCACCGGAAGCGTTCTGGCCGCTGTGGCCAGGGCGGCGTACAGGATGAATAAGGAAGGAGAATCCGGAGCCAGAACGATATTTGACATCCCGCCGTATCTGCTTTGCGAGACGCCGCGGGAGGAACTGATCGCGCACATGCTGTAAGCGTATTAAAACACTGAAGAAAGAGAGAACTCAATGCTGCTTTACGAAAATCTTGGCATCAACGAATCCGGGCATCTTACCATCGGCGGGATGGATACGGTACTTCTCGCGGAGGAATACGGGAATCCTCTGTATGTTATGGATGAGGATCAGATCCGCCGCAACTGCCGGACCTATACACGGGCCATGCAGAAATACCTTCCTGAGGGCTCACGGCCGCTGTACGCGGGAAAAGCGCTCTGCTTCAAGGGCCTGTACCCTGTGATCCAGTCTGAAGGATTCAGCGCGGACGTGGTTTCTCCGGGCGAGATATTCACAGCTGTCGCCGGAGGCTTTGACCCCGCGCGGCTTTACTATCACGGAACCGCCAAGACGGACTGGGATATCCGCTACGCCATCAAGAACGGCGTGGGTTGCTTTATTGTGGACAACTACAATGAGCTTGAAGCGCTGGACAGGATCGCGGGCGAAGCCGGGATCTGCCAGGACATCCTGCTGAGGATCACGGTAGGGATCGACCCGCATACTCAGGAGAAGATCAACACCGGACGCATCGATTCCCAGTTCGGAATCGCTGTGGACACCGGACAGGCGGCGGATTTCGTCAGCCGCTCAATGGAGCTTCTGAACGTTAATCTGCTGGGCTACCACAGCCATATCGGCTCGCAGATCTTCGAGACGCAGCCGTTCATGGACCAGGTGGACAAGCTTCTGGATTTCGCGGTTGAGATGAGGGAGAAATACGGCTTTACAGCGGAGATCTTCAATCTTGGAGGAGGATTCGGAGTCCAGTATACCGAGAACGATCCGACGATCAGCATCGAGTCGAATATCCGCGAGATCGGCGAGCATATCCGGTGCGGTTGCGAAGAGTATTCCTTCCCGGAACCGGTGATTCTTCTGGAGCCGGGCAGAAGTATTGTCGCAAACGCGGGGCTTACGCTGTACAAGACTACGGGGATCAAGGAAATCAACGGCTATCTGAACTATGTCACCGTCGACGGCGGCATGACAGATAATATCCGGTTCGCCCTGTACAAGGCGGATTACACCATGACAAACGCTTCAAGGATGCACGATGAACAGAACTATTTCTGCACCGTGGTCGGAAGATGCTGCGAGAGCGGGGACCGCATCGCGGAGGATATCTATCTGCAGAAGCCCGAAAGGGGAGACATCATCGCGGTACTGGGGACCGGAGCTTATAATTATTCTATGGCTTCCAATTATAACCGTGTTCCTAAGCCGGCGATGATCATGGTCAGCGGCGGCAGGTCCCGCCTGGTCATCCGCGCGCAGACCTTTGAGGATATGATCGCCTGCGAGCTGTAAGGGAAGAAACCGGATCCCGGGAAAACGTCTTTATATTGTCTGAAAAGTCTGATACAATAAAACCGTAAAATCGGTTGAAACTGTATCAGATTTTTTGCTGGACGGATTTTTTCAGGATCTGTCCCGGGGAGGAAGAAAATGAAAAAAATTCTTTATGTGGTACTGGTGCTCGGGCTTCTGACTCTGATTCCGCTGACCGGCTGCGGCAAGGACAACACCGCGGATATCAAGGCAGCGGCGGACGGCTTCATGAGCGCTATGCAGGCAGGCGATATAGAAGCGGCGAAGGAGTACTGCGATCCCGCCCTCTTTGAAGAAGGCGGAGCTCTGAGCTCTTATTCCCAGCTTGAAAACATTGACACGCAATTTGCCGCCGCTCTTGGTGTGGACGCGAACACGCTCAGCGACAAGGCGAAGACTGAACTGCAGGAATTCGTGGATAAGCTGCTGCAGAGCATGGTCAAATCCTATGAGATCGGAAACGTAACGGAGCCTGAGGAGGGTGTTGGAAAGGCAGAGCTTTCCGCTGTCTTCGGGTTTGATCCGGAAAAGGCAAAGGATGTCGATATCAACAGCGAGATGGAACAGATGATGAATGATTATATGGCCAGCAATATGGCGGCGCTCACGGAGTTATACGCCTCTGGAGGACAGCAGGCGATAACGAACAAGGTCGTCGATGATCTGCTCGGTGATATTCTTGACAAATATGTCGACGCGGTACTGGCCACCGGCGAGATGACTCAGGATACCGTTCTTACAATAGAGAACAAGGACGGCAAGTGGCTCGTAACGGATGAAGACGTTACTCAATGATCCCGCGGGGAATGATTCTGTAATGAAAAAGCAGGTATAAATGAACAGGGGCAGGAGCGGACAGCGCCTGCTCCTTTTTTGCGCATCGATGGAGCGGGCAGTGCCTGCGCCTGCTCCTTTTTTGCGCATCGATGGAGCGGGCGGCGCCTCCGCCTGGTCCTCGCCGCAGCAGACCATGGATGCTCATTCACAGAGAACAGAATCTCAGGCAAACTCGCGGGCGCTGCCCGCTCAGACAATGCCTGAGATTTTACTGTTCTCTTTGTTCATTTCGCATATGGTCTGACCTGCGCCTGCGGAATCCGCGCCGGCGCTGCCCGCTCCATCGCCCTCAATAAAAGCAGGCGCATGAACTGCCGCGGATGCCATTAACGGGGAAAATACTCACAGAAATAACCGGCACCTGATGTCCCCCGCCTCTATAGACGGCGGGTTCCATTACCGACTTTCAGTGGGGTTAATAATCCCCCACTGAAACCCGGCGGAGCTGAAGCTCCGGGCGCCGGCTGCAGGCGTTCGCTTCGGCCACGACGTACGAGTACGCCTGGCGCTTCGCTC
>CADBRP010000062.1 GCA_902797095.1 uncultured Eubacteriales bacterium
ATCAGAGGTGCTTCCTCTGCCATAGCAGCTTCCACGATACCCTGGATGATTTCCATGTTGTTGACATTGAAAGCGCCTACCGCGTAATCGCTTTTGAGAGCTTTATCAAACATTTCCTTTGTTGTAATGAGAGCCATAAGCCTGTACCTCCTTGTATTAGCAACTGCTGTATTTTCCGTCCCCCGGAAATCCGTGTTATCGGGAGTTTATTCATCCTCGGGATTTTCCTGCCCGGAACCCTCCGGTTCGCCGTCTGCATTTTCGCCGTCTGCATTTTCATCGGCTGGAGTTTCTTCGCCGCCGGCTTCGCTGTCCGTGGTTGTTTCCTGCGCGGCTTCGATCGCGTTCTGCGCCGCTGCCCGTTCAGGATACTCCATAATGAGAGTGATACGGCTGAAAATCAGCAGGGCGGCTGCCGCAAGGATAATCAGGACGATAATGATGTCATTCTGGCGGTAAAGAAAGTCTTTGAATTTCTCCATAAACAGTTTCCTCCGGGAGAGCGGTTTCTCTGTCTGTATCTTATCACAATCATCTTCGGCATACAAATCCCAGGGGGAAAAATACATGTTTTTTTCCCACACACGTGAAGCGATGGTGTATAATATTATGCGTTGCATCCAGAAGGACCGCAGTAAAGAAAGAGGCAGTATGTTCACGATCAGAATCGGGGAAAACGAGGCAGGGCAAAGGCTGGACAGATTCCTGCGGAAATATTTCGCGGGAGCGCCCCTGAGCGCTGTATACCGCATCATCCGGCGGGATCTGAAGGTCAACGGCAGAAGAGCGAAGGAGGACACGGTTCTTGCCGAGGGCGATGAGCTGTCAGTGTATCTGACGGACGCCCAGATGGCTGAATTCGTAAAGCCTGTCCGTGTCAGGGAAGCGAAACGGACATTCAGGATCATCTATGAGGATGAAAACATACTGATCGCGGGAAAACCGAAGGGTCTCCTTACACACGGCGACGCCAAAGAAAAGCGGAACACGCTTGTCAATCAGGTGTGCGGCTATCTGCAGAGCAGGGGAGAATACGACCCGGCGCGGGAACTGACTTTTTCTCCGGCTCCGGTCAACCGCCTGGACAGGAACACGACCGGACTGGTGGTGTTCGGGAAAACAGCTGAGGCTCTGCGTGTTCTGACTGAGGTCATCCGAAACAGGGAACAGGTGAGGAAAATTTACCTTGCGCTGGTCTCAGGGCGCCTTGAGGAAGAAATGCGGATCACAGATCCGCTGAAGAAGGACCCGAAGACAAACAGGGTCACCGTAACAGACGCGGAGGATCCGTCCGGACAGCCGGCTGAGACGCTGATCCGGCCGGTGATCACAGGGGAAAGGTTTTCTCTCGCGGAGGCGGAGCTGATTACCGGAAGAACGCACCAGATCAGAGTGCATCTCGCGTCCAGAGGATTCCCAATCGCGGGAGACGCGGCGTATGGGGATCCGGGAGTCAACGGCAGACTCAGGAAAATGAATATCAGATCCCAGCTTTTGCACGCCTGCAGGCTTGAATTCGGAAGCCTTCCGGCGCCGCTGGAGTATCTCTCCGGAAAGGTGTTTGAGATGCAGCCGCCCGGACCGTTTCAGAAAGCACAGAAGGAACTGACAGAATGAAGGAATTATTAAAGGATATTATCATAGCCATTGTGATCGTCGCGGTGATCACGATCGTCATCAAACCCACCATCGTCAAGGAAAGCTCCATGGAGCCGACACTGTACGAAAACAATTACCTGATCATAAACAAGCTTTCCTATTTCCATAAGGATCATCCGGGACACGGGGACATCATCGTTTTCAAGTCCGACCTGGATAAGACGGACGGAACCGGAAAGAAGCTTCTGATCAAACGCGTCATCGGCGTTGAGGGGGATGTGATCACCATCGAGAACGGAACAGTGTACAGGAACGGCAAGCCTCTCACCGAGACATATGTCGCGGGGCAGGAGACATTCGCCAACGATGGATTTGAGGTCAAAGATTTCAGGGTGGAGGACGACCAGGTCTTTGTAATGGGCGATAACCGCGAGGTCAGCCTGGATTCCAGATCCCCCGAGGTCGGCACGGTCGATGAAAGCCGGATCGTCGGAAAGGCAGTGGTTCGGCTCTATCCATTCAATGAGATCACAAGGCTGTAAGGAAGAGACGGAATAATGAAGCTGGTAGCGAACAATAAAAAGGCGAGGCATGATTATTTCATAGAGGAGACCTATGAAGCGGGGATCGTCCTGACCGGAACGGAGATCAAATCCACCAGGCAGGGCAAGGTCAGCATAAAAGAGAGCTATGCCAGGATCCGGGACGGAGAGGTGATCCTGTACGGAATGAACATCAGCCCTTATGAACAGGGCAACCGTTTCAACACGGATCCGCTGCGTCCGAGAAAGCTTTTGCTGCATAAGCGGGAGATCCAGAAGCTGATCGGCTATACCACGCTAAAGGGCTTGACTTTGGTGCCTTTGCGGATGTACATTAATGACAGGGGCAGGGCCAAGGTTGAGCTGGCGGTTGCCCGCGGCAAGAAGAATTACGACAAAAGGCAGGACACTGCCAAACGCGACGCTCAGCGCAGGATGCAGCAGGCTGCGCGCCGCTGAGCAGGGGATAAACGGTAAAGGAGAACAGAGATGCAGGATAAGATTCAGGATATTTTTTCCGTGATTTCAAAGACCGCGACCAAGGCGGCAAACAAGGCCGGCAACAAAGCTGAGGAGATCAAGGAAGTCAGCAAACTGAAGAGCCGGATCAGCTCCGCCAGGTCAGATATCGGCATTGCCAAGAAGGACATCGGAGATTACTGCTTCAAGCTGTACAAGGAAGGCAAGATCGAGGATCCCGAGATTCTGGAGCTCTGCGAGCAGATCAAGGAAAGCTACGAGGAGATCGAGAATATGGAGAAGCTCATCGAGGAAACGAAGGATGAGTACCGCGAAAAAGCGGATGCCATAGATGAGGACACACTCTGATCATCCGCACGCGTCAGAACGATAAAAACGCAGCCTTAAAGGCTGCTTAATATGGGGATGTTCTGGTTTCGACGGGGGCGTGGAAACCGGATAAGCGAGCCGCAGATGGTCCAGCTGCGTTAAAAGGACCCGTTAAATACAAACGCTAAAAATAACAACAGACTCG